>JAIOHO010000223.1 GCA_019912905.1 Anaerolineae bacterium | reverse complement strand
GACCGGGATACTACCCAGAAGCAGCAGGAACATCAAAATCGGCTTGGTACCTAAAATCTGATCTGCTACAATGCCGATGATCACCGACCCACCGATGACGAGTACCAACAGGCTGCCGAGTTGTGCCAGAACCTTGACTGCCAGCAACGTGATGGCGGTGGAACGATCCTCTGGTTTCATAGGTAAATCGATGGGCTGCCACACCAATCATTCGCGAATTCTGTCACAATCTTACCTGCCCCGTAAGTGACTGTCAACCAGTAGCGTGAAATCTGGCCCCCCAGGAAGAGGCGCACATTTTAGCACAAACCTTACCCCTTCACCACCACCCTACGAGGCAAATAAGGAAACCGCTCCAGCGACTGCCCAGTTAAAAACGACCTGTGCGCCGATCGTCCCCAGAACGAGCACCAGCACCGTCGGAATGCCCAGCACCCAGCCGGAAGCGGACGACATCGGGATCGGTTTGTCCTCATCCGGGCTGCGATCGACATACATCACTTTGATGACGACCAGGTAGTAGTACAGCGCGACGATCGAGTTGAGCACGCCGACAATCGCCAGCCACGCCAGACCGGATTTCACCGCAGCGTTGAACAGGAAGAACTTACCGAAGAACCCCGCCGCCGGGGGGATGCCCGCCAGCGACAGCAGCGCCACCGTCAGGGTCAGCGCCAGCCAGGGGCTGCGCCGGTTCAACCCGGCCAGGTCCGCAATCGTCTCGCTGCCAGTGGCTTCGCTGAACAGCACCACCACCGCAAACGCAAGGATATTGGTGAACACGTACATGAACATATAGAAACCGACCGACGCCACGGCCTGCGCCTGATCCAGCGGAGCCTGAGCCTGAATCGCGGCGACCCCGATGAGAGTATACCCGGCCTGGGCGATCGACGAGTAGGCCAGCAGGCGCTTGATGTTGCGCTGTGACAGCGCCAGCACATTACCCAGGGTCATCGAGATGACCGCCATCGCCGCCGCAAGCTGCACCCAGAAGCTCTGGATGTCCTGATTGCCGAGCACCAGCGTATTCGGGAAAACGGCGATGAGGAAGCGCATGAGCAGGGCAAAACTGGCCGCTTTACTGGCGACGCTCACGAAAGCCGTCACCGGGGTGGGCGCGCCTTCGTACATGTCAGGGGTCCAGAAGTGGAACGGCACCGCGCCGATTTTGAAGCCGAAACCCACGACCACCAGCACCATCGCGACCAGCACCGGGATGGGCGTGCTGCCCAGGCCCACTGAAAGCTGGTCGGCAATCGCGTAGAGGTTGGTCTGCCCGCTAAAGCCATAGAGGATGCTGAAACCGAACAGCATCAGCGCCGACGCGAAGGAACCGAACAGGAAGTATTTCATGCCCCCTTCGGCGGAACGGGCATCATTGCGGTTGAACGCAGCCAGCACGTACAGCGGGATCGACAGCGTTTCCAGCCCCAGGAAGACCATAATCAGGTCCGCCGCACCGCTGATGAGCGTCGCGCCCAGGGTCGAAACCACGATAATCAGGTAGAACTCGCCGCGCCGCCCCAGGCCCTTGACATCGATTGCCATCAGCGACGACAGGGAACCGGCCAGCAGCACCATCACCTTAAAGATTTGCGCGAGGGTGTCGTGACGCACCATGCCGCCCCAGTAGAGCAGGTTTTCCGCCCCTGCCCCGGCAGCCGGAGGTGCCCAGATGATCGGGGTGATCGCCAGCAGCGCCAGCCCCACCGCGGTCACGTAGGCAATCGTGCGGCGCTGATTCTCCGGCAGGTACACATCCAGTAACAGCACCACCACCGCCAGGATCGTCAGCCCGATTTCAGGCGCGACCGACGGCAGGCTTTGCAGGAAGTTAAACTCGGTCAACTCAGCCCCCTCCTAACAGTGCCACAATAGGCCGCACGCCGGATTCGATCAGCGGGGCCATCACCCAGGGCAGGATTCCCACGATAATCAGCGGCGCACCCAGCAGGATCAGGATGATCCGATCCGTAATGGCGATGTCCCCGACTTCTGGGTACAGGGCCGCGTTAAACTCCCCAAAGAAGACCTGCCCGACCACGCGCAGCACATACGCTGCCGTGATGACAATCCCCAGCGCCGCCAGGATGACGATCACCGAGTAGTAGTTGCTCAGGACAAATCCGCCGGCCTGAAGCGACACATCCGGCGAAGCATTCCACATGCCGACGAAAATCGGAAACTCCGCGATAAACCCGCTGAGGCCCGGCATACCCATACTGGTCAGACCGCCGATGATAAAGGCCAGCCCAACCCAGGGCATTTTTTTGATGAACCCGCCCAGGCTGGGAATATCGCGCGTGTGCGCCCGGTCATAGACCATGCCGACGCAGCCGAAGAAGAGCGCCGTCATCGCGCCGTGACTGAACATCTGCAAACCCGCGCCGGTCATGCCAATGATATTCATCGTCGCCCAGCCCATGCTCACCAGACCCATGTGGCTCACCGAAGAAAAGCCGATGACGTATTTGAAGTCGCGCTGGCGGAAGGCGATAAACGCCCCATAGACCACATTCACCAGCGTGAGGAAGACAATCCAGGGAAGATGGACCTCGGCACCACCGGGCAGAAGCTGCACGCCCGCGCGCAGGGCCGCGTATGCACCCAGCTTCATCAGCACGCCCGCATGGATCATCGACACGGCAGTCGGTGCCGCCACGTGACCATCTGGACTCCAGTTGTGGAACGGGAAGACACCCGCCAGCACCGCGAACCCGATAAAGATGAAGGGGAACCACAGCTTGGCAAAAGTCAGCGTCTGGATGCCGCCGTAACCGGCCACATTAAATGCGCCGTTTTCCGCCGCCAGCGTCAGGTTGACCATATCGAAACTGATGCGCACCGAGCCATCCGCCGCGAACGCGCTCGGCGACAGGATGCCGCTGTCCACCGCGTTCCGGATGATCTGGATACCCGCTTCGGTATTGAAGAACTGGTGCGCCACCATGACCATAGCGATCACGCCGACAAGCGCCACCACCGAGCCGACCAGGATGTACAGCGTCAGCTTCATGGCGGCATACTCGCGGGTTTGCACCCACCCCCAGGTCGCAATCAGCAGGTACATCGGAAAGATTGCCAGCTCGTAGAAGAAGAACAGCGTAAACATGTCGATGGCGACGAACACCCCGTAGACGCCCGCCACCAGCAGCATGAAGAAGGCCATAAACTCGCGGGTGCGGTCTTCGATGCGCCACGAAATCAGCACGCCCGCGACCGCCACCATCCCGGTGAGCAGCACCATCGGCACGCTCAGGCCATCGACGCCCACATGATAGGCAATGCCGAGCGACTGGACCCACTCGACATGCTCCTCGAACGCCAGTCCCTCTTTGAACATGAGCGTGCTTGGCGACTGGATGGCCGCGTCGCTGAGGATCGCCTCTTGATTGGCCGTCACGCTGGCGACCTGGGCGTTATAGCCGATATACACCGCCAGCGAGAGGACGAACACCGTCGCCGCCGCCGCAATCGCCACCCCGCGAATCAGGTCGCGCTGTTCGCTGTTCATGAACAGAATGACCACCCCGGCGACGATGGGGACGAAAACGATGACGCTTAAAACAGGAAAAACGAAACCTTCCATACAGTTTTATCCCCCAAGTATCCGCGTCACCGAGTCGTTGATGATCGGCAAGATCCAGTTCGGCACGATACCCGTCACCAGCATCAGCGCCATCAGCGGCGCGATGGCGATCACCTCGCGGATTTCGATTTCGAGATGATAATCCCGCCAGTGCATGTTGAACGGGCCGTGCAAAACTGCGCGGATTCCTTTAAGAATGTAAGCGCCGGTAAACAGCAGGCCAACCATGGCGATTAGCGTCAGCCCGGTATACACCGGCCACGTCCCGCGTACCACCAGGAATTCGCTGACAAAGCCGTTGAGTCCGGGCAGGCCGAGGCTCGCCATGCTGGTAAAGATGAAGATGCCGCCATAAATCGGCGCTTTCACCCAGAACCCACCGTACTGCGTCATATCGCGGGTGTGCGTCTTATGGTAGATGCCTCCGGCCAACAAAAACATCGCTGCCGAACTGAGGCCGTGATTGAACATTTGCAGCACCGCCCCGTTGGTCGCGAGGATGGCGTCCTGCATGATGTCGGTCGAGCCGGTGACTTTGCTCTGGCCGTAAGCCAGCGCGGTCACGGCCAGGCCCATCACCACGAAACCCATGTGGTTGACCGAACTGTATGCCACCAATCGTTTGATGTCGGTCTGGCCGAAGGCGGCAAATGCGCCCATCACCACGCCGAGCATCGCCAGCACCGCGAACAACTGGGCGGCGTTGGTTTGAATGAAGCCGAGCAGGTCAATCGGCGCGACCCCCACATCCGGGAACAGTGGGATCACCAGCCGCAGGAAGCCGTAAGCCCCCAGCTTGAGCATGACCCCGGCCAGCAGCATCGAACCGGCAGTCGGCGCTTCACCGTGCGCGTCCGGCAGCCAGGTATGGAACGGCCAGATGGGAACCTTAATGGCGAAAGCCAGGAAAAAGGCGATAAACGCCAGCCCCTTGACCGTCTCCAGCGGCACACCCAGCAGGGTCGCCCCGACCGTATCGGCCAGCTTGGGCCAGACCTCGGTCAGCGTGACCATATCGAAGGAAGGATGCCCCAGGACTGCCGAAACCGACCAGCCGATCAACTGCGCCGCCAGCAGGAAGCCCAGCGATCCGCCCAGCGAATAGATGATGAACTTGACCGAAGCGTACTGCCGGTTGGGGCCGCCCCACTGGTTGATCAGGAAGTACATCGGGACCAGGCTGAGTTCCCAGAACAGGAAGAACGTCATCAGGTCGAGCGACACAAACACACCCATCAGGCCCGTCTGGAAGAACAGGATCAGGGCCATGTGCATGTTCACGCGGTCCTCGATCTCCCAACTGACGAGCACCGCCAGCGGAGTCAGGATGCCGGTGAGCAGCACCAGCACCGCGCTGATGCCATCGACGCCAACGTGCCACGACGCGCCCAGTAGTTCGAACCAGGGGACCTGCACTTCCATCGCGTAGGTCATGCCATCGGCGGGCGTGGGGTTGCTCTGATAATTCAGGAAGGCCACCAGCGCAAAATAGGCCAGAATCAGCGCCAGCAGCAGGGCTGCCCAGCGGGCAATCACCTTCTGCTTGGGCAGCAGCAGCATAATCAGCGCGGCCAGCGCCGGAGATGCGACCAGGAATGAAAGGATGTCGATACCAAATATGTTGTCGATCATGATCCGCTTTCTCCTCGCCGCCTTAACCGGCTGCCTTCAAGATGCCCGTCGAAACGGCGAAGATGATGCCAATGAGAAGTGCGGCAATCGCGACGAACAGCAGGTACTGCTGCACGCGCCCGGTCTGTATCCGGCGGAACCAGCGTCCGAACAGGGCGATCAGTTCGGGGATGCCATCGCCTACGCCGTCGATTAGCCAGGTATTGAGCACTTTAAACAGATCGCCAATCCAGGTAAACACCCGCGCGATCAGGAACAGGAACCCGTCGATCAGGCCGAGATCAATCACCTCGCTGACCACCACGCGCGAGAACCACTGCGACGGCTGGATGAAGATCATCTGATACAGCTCGTCGATATAGTATTTGTTTTTAAGCGTGGTGTGGATGTTCTCACCAAGAATCTTCACCAGGGGGTCCGGTTCACCGGCCTGAAGCGGCTTGCGCCAGTACATCAGGTAGCCCAGGTACAGGCCGCCGAGCGCCACGATGAACGAGGTCGCAACCGGGATGATGTTAAAGGGCGGTGCTTCCGCCTGCATCTCCGGCACGTTGGCAAATTCCTCGACCATAACGTTGCCGGGCAGCGTTTCGATGACAAAGTGATGGAACGGGCTGTGTTCTGGCGAGAAGATCGAGCCGAGGATTGGGAAATCCGACGGCACACCGACAAACCCGGCAGTCAGCGCGAAGAACGCCAGCAGAATCAGCGGGATGGTCATCGTCGCACTGACGATACCCTGCCCCAGACTGGCATGTTTCGCTTCTTCGGTGCGCGGCTCGCCCCAGAACGTCAGGCCAAGCTGCCGCATGGTGTAGAACGCGGTCAGGAAAGCCGCCAGCGCCAGCAGGATAAACACCAGCGCATGCGGGCCGAAGCCCTCCGTCAGGCCGCGATATGAGTCCGCCAGAATTTCGTCTTTCGACCAGAACCCGGCAGTCAGCAGCGGGAAGCCCGACAGCGACAAACCGCCGATCAGGAACGTCCAGAAGGTGACCGGCATGGTCTTGCGCAGGCCGCCCATGTTCATCATATCCTGCGGGTCGAAGTGCGGCGCAGCCTCGTGCGGGTGTTCTGCTTCGCTCTCCACATGCGCCGTCAGTTCCGCCGAGCCATGCCCCCCGGCCTCGTCACCGATGGCCGCCGCGTGCGACTCCGCATGGTCGTGTCCGTGATGCGCGTGGGCATGAACGTGATGCTCGCCGTGTTCCATGCCATGAATGACGGAACCGGAAGCCATGAACAGCAGTCCTTTGAAGAAGGCGTGGGTAATCAGGTGGAAGGCCGCAGCGATGTATGCGCCGACGCCCAAGGCCGCCATCATAAAGCCCAACTGGGAGATGGTCGAATAAGCCAGAACACGTTTGACATCGTTCTGCGCCACCGCGATCGTCGCCGCGAAGATGGCCGTCACCGAACCCACGATTGCCATCAGCAGCAGCGGCGCGGAAAACAGGCCGTGATGCGGGTCGCCGCCCGCCGCGAACAGCGGGTACATGCGGACCACCGCGTAAATCCCGGCAGACACCATCGCCGCCGCATGGATCATGGCGCTGACCGGGGTTGGGCCTTCCATCGCATCCGGCAGCCAGGCGTGCAGCGGGAACTGCGCCGATTTACCAATGGTGCCGATAATCAGGAAGATGCCGATCAGCCCTGCCGCACTGCCGCCGAAGATAATCGCGGGCGTCGTCGCCAGTTTTTCCAGCACTGCCGGATTATAGAGGATGTCGCGGAAGCTCAGTGTCCCGGTTGCGAAATACAGGTAGGCGATGCCGAGCAGCATAATCACATCGGCGACACGGGTCGTCGTGAAGGCTTTGATCGCCGCTTTGTAGGCGCTTTCCTTCTCGAACCAGAAGCCGATGAGCAGGTACGAACAAAGACCCATGATCTCCCAGCCGACGAACAGCAGCAGCAGGTTATCCGCCACTACCAGTGTGAGCATCGCACCGGCAAACAGCGAGATCATAGCAAAAAAACGCGCCTGACGGGGGTCATGCGCCATGTAGCCGATGGAGTAGATGAAGATGCCGAGGACCGCAATGGGCACCATCACCA
>JAIOHO010000222.1 GCA_019912905.1 Anaerolineae bacterium | reverse complement strand
TCACATTACAGCACGATCAACAGGCGCATCTCTCCCTGGGATGCGCGCCGATGAAGGCGTGCATACTCATCTGAATAATGGAAAGTCCGCTGAAGTAGATCATGTCAGGCATTGTAGCAGAAATCTGGATTCAGAGTCAACAGGCCAACCGCAGGCTCAGGGGCGCAGTTCGCCCTCGACTCACGCCATCTGCGGCAGCAGCCGCGAAAACGCCTCGACCAGTTCATCGACCCCAACCGGCTTACCGAGAAACAGATCGACACCCGCCCCCAGGGCTTTGTTCATCTGAAATCCGCCGGTAGACCCGGAGATCACAATCATCGGCATGTGCCGATTGTCCGACTCCTGCTTGCGGATATACGTCGCCAGGTCCAGCCCGTCCATATCCGGCAGCATCAGGTCCAACACCACCGCATCCACCCGACTGCGCCCCAGGAGGCTCATCGCTAACGCGCCGTTGTTCACGATGGACACACGGAAACCCGCCTGTTCCAGAATCATGCCGAAGACAGCCGCCACATCGGTATCGTCTTCGACCACCAGCACGTGCTGGCCGCCGCCGATCGCGGGGATGATCGTATCGTCCGCCGCGTGAGCCTTCACCAGCGGCACCACCGCAAACAATACCTGCACCGTCAACTGGCCGAAAGTCAATTCGTCGCCATGCCGCAGGCGGTACGATTGATGCGGGGCCAGCACGTAACCGTTCAGCCGCGTGCCGTTGGCACTACCCAGGTCCTTGATGCTGATGCTGTTGTCGCGAGCACTGATGGCCGCGTGCTGACGCGATACGCCCATCACGTGCCCGGCGAAGGGCGAGAGGTTGATGTCCGGCTCGATGCTGTGTTCCGGGTCGCTGCGCCCGATGGTCATCATCTGACTGACCCGCATCTGAAGCGTCGATGCCGTGCCGACAATCCGAAACTCGATCACCCAGGGCAGCGCTTCATCCAGCGGGCCGGTGACGCGCCGGGGCATCATGGCCCCACGATCACCCGGTTCACCCAGATGGCGCGTCTGTTCGCTTTTCATTGACATAACAAAAATTCCCTCGACATGAGTCTTAATTCAACAATACTGCAATCCATGAGTTTGTCTGTATGGGCCTGCGGTACTATTGGCCCCAATATTCACGAAAAATTAACGTCGCGGGGACTGACTGCAAGCGTGAGTTTCAAGTACGGAGTCTAAACCACAGACGAGCGCCTCATCGGTTGGGGACAAGGCGCTCGAAATGGAGGTCCGGCACAGCAGAATGCTAACGGAATAACTCGCGCACGATGATATTGCGCTGAATTTCGCTCGTGCCTTCGTAAATCTGGAAAATTTTGACGTCGCGCAGCAGTTTTTCGACCGGATACTCTTTCATATAGCCGTAACCGCCGAACACCTGAACCGCATCGACCGCCGCACGGGTCGCCATGTCCGCAGCAAAGGCTTTGGCAAAAGCGGGCAGCTTGGGGTTGATCGAGCCGGTTTCCAACTGCCAGGCGGCCTGCCATACCAGCAGACGCGAGGCCTCGTAATGAATCGCCATATCCGCGATCTTGTGGCCGATGGCCTGATGCTGGTAGATGGGCACGCCGAAGGCTTCACGCTCCTTGGCATATTTCACCGACTCGTCCAGGCAGCGGCGCTGCAAGCCGACCGCGCCCGCTGCCACCCCCGGGCGGCTGTAATCGAACACCTTCATGGCGAGGTAGAAACCCTGCCCTTCCTGGCCGATCCGATTTTCCGCCGGGACTTCGACATCTTCAAAAACGATTTCAGCGGTATCCGACGCACGCTGGCCCAGTTTATCGAACTTGCGGCCCACGCTGACGCCCGGCATATCGCGCTCCACCACGAAGCAAGACATCCCCCGGTGACCCGCTGCCGGGTCCGTCTTGGCAAACACACAGAAAAAGCTGGCATGCGAGGCATTGGTAATAAAGGTCTTCGACCCGTTGATCCGGTAAGCACCGTTGGTCCTGACGGCCCGTGTTTCGATACCGGCGACGTTGGACCCGGCCACCGATTCAGTCACGCCATAGGAAGCAAACTCGCCGCGCTTCATCAGCCTTTCGCCCAGCCAGTAGGCTTTCTGGGCCTCGTTCCCCGCCAGAATAATCGGCAGCGCCGCCAGGTTATTGAGTGAGATGCTGGTGCTGATGCCCGTACAGCCATAACCCAGTTCTTCGGCGACGAGAGACTCCTCCAGGGCGCTGGCCCCCACCCCGCCGTAGGCTTCGGGGATATTCAGGTTGACCAGCCCAAGTTCGAAGGCTTTGCGAAAAATCGCTTCGGGAAAGGTGGCATTCGCATCATACTCCGCCGCGACGGGGATAATCTCACGGGCGGTAAAATCACGCGCCATTTTCTGCAGCATCTGCTGCTCGTCCGTCAGTTGGAAGCTGACGCCTGCCGAGGCCAGTGTCTCAACCATGAGTCTCTCCCGAATAAATTAATCTAACGTGCGTTCGATTAATTATAGCATGAATTGGGAGAGTCTCATTGACCGGATCACGGGTCGATCAGGGTCTCCGGCGTCATCTCAAACAGAGCGATAATGCCGTCAATCAGCCGGTCCATGTCGTGATGAAAATCCGGGTCCGGGCGCACTGGAACGGCGTTACGAAAGACCAGATCCCGCAGACTCGGCGGCAGGAAGCGGGCCTGGGGCAGCCGGGCGCGCCGCCCAACCAGCACCGGAATCACGGGAATATTGCGTTTGAGCGCCGTCTCGATCTCGAAACGTACAAAGTCATTCGGGTCGTTCAGGCGGCGCTTGTTCTCGCGGTTCACCCATTCCGCGCCGATCACGGCCAGCATGACGTCGGTGCACGACACTTCATGTTCCAGCACGCGCCGGAAATCGACCCCTGGCAGGATGTCCTCGACATCCTTAAAGACGCTGCCGTTGCCGAACTCCTCGGCCAGTCGGTCATAAATGCGCCCGA
>JAIOHO010000019.1 GCA_019912905.1 Anaerolineae bacterium | reverse complement strand
AACCGGGGAAGATCCTGGAGTTATTGACGGAACTGGATGCGGATCTTCACACCCGGGTTTCTATGGATTCGCTGCTTGAACGCGCCGTCCGACGGCTGCCAGAAGCCTGGCCGGTCATCGAACTAGCGCGAGCTTACGTTCCGGTCGGCGGCGGGCTGCGGCTGGCCGCGGCCACGGATCAACACGACAGCGGTCCGCTGGCCCCCCTCGATACCTTCCAACAGGCCCTGAATGCGGGCCGCCCTGTGTGGGATGCCGAGCGCCGATTGTGGGCCGCTCCGCTGCGCACCGATGATCAGCTGTTTGGGCTGCTGGCTGTGCGCCTGCAAACCGATGCGCCGGACGCCGAAGCCTGGCTGCAACTGCTGGCCGACTGGCTGGTCCGCGCCCTCGCCCAGCAGCATGCCGAGCAGTCTGCCCACTCCAATCGTGCCATCGCCGAAAATCTGGTCGTGTCCAGCCGCCTGATCACCACTGCCGATCATTACGACGACATGGCTCAGGCCGCCATGTACACCATTGCCCAGCAGATGAGCGGAGTCGCGCTCACGCTGTTCGACGTGCCCCTCAACAGCAGCATCCTGCCCAACAGACGCACACTCGTCGCCATGTACACGCCCGATGGCCCGGTCACGCTGACTGGCCCGCTAGACAGCGACCGACAGCCGGACGCAGCCGACCTGCAAAACCTGCTGCGCGGCGAGCCTATCCTGATCAGCGGTGTGCCCAGCGCCGGGTTCGACCTGGCGGCTCAGCACAGCCCCGAACCGGTGCAGTGGCTGGCGGCGTTCGGCCTGCGCGCGGGTGATTCGGTCCTGGGGACGCTGGAAGTGCTGCATGGCGAGCCAGTGGTGTTTACGCCGGAGGAGATCGACGCCTATATTACGCTGGCCGATCAGATCGGCGTGTCGATTCGCAGCCGCCAACTGCTGGTGGAAACCACCCGCAGCCTGGAGGAAACCCGCCAGTTGTACGAACTGAACCGGCAGATGATCGACGCGCAGGACACCCTGGAACTGCTGCAAGCCGTCCGTGCCCTCGCGCCGGATTCCACACGGATTACGCATTCCACGCTCGAATACGACGCCCAGGGGAAAATACGGGAGATTTACATCAACCATATCCTCACCGAAAGCGAGGAGCGGGTGATGCATGTGCCGCTGGGCAGCATACAGGGGGACCAGAGCCTGGCTGCCGATGTCGCGTTCTGGCAGCAGCCGCACGCGGACCCGATTTTTGTCAGCGATACGGCCAATCCGCCAGAGGATTTTCCACAGGAAATGGCTCAGGCGGCGCGCCAGTTAGGGGAGGGCAGCTCCATCATTCTGCCGGTGCTCGAACGCGGCGTGCTGCGCGATCTTGTGCGCATTGCCTTCGCCCAACCGCGCGCGTTCGATGATCGGGAACGACGCTTGTATAATGCCATCCGCGACCAGATGAGCATCGTCCTCCAGGCGCAGCGCCTGTTGCAGGATGCGCAGCGCAGCACCGTCTCACTGGGGCGGCAGGTATCTGTCCTGCAAACGCTCAACGATCTATCGACCGTCATCAGCATGGCCCGTGAAGAATCGCAGCTGCTGGATCAGACCGCCCAGGCGCTCGTCACCGCCCTTCAGATCGACACCTGCCAGATCAGTATGATCGATGACAGCGGGCAGGCCGCCGTAGTCAGCGAGTATCCGCATCGCGGCGGCATCGGTCAGCGCCGGGCAGCCCTGGTGACGGCTCCACCGGACGTTGATAATCCCAGCCCGCTGGTGGTGCATGACGTCAGCGCCGACCCGCGCATCACCGACCAGGGCCGCGCGGCCTTGATCGCGGAGAGGGTCCTGGCCTTCGTACTGATGCCGCTGTTCGTCCGCGGCCAGCTCGTCGGCAGCATCCGCCTCGATATTCATCGTGAAAACCATCTGTTTACCCCGGAGATGGTCGAAATCGCCCAGACCATTCTGTCACAGGTGGTCATCGGGCTGCAAAATATCCGCCTGCTGGACGATGCGCAGCGCCGTTCCGAGCAGCTTCAGCGCGTCACCCGCTTTGGTCAGACGGTGCAGTCCACGCTGGACATGGGCATTATTCTGGAAACCGCTCTGACCGAAACCCACCGCATTATCCCCGCCGAGCGCATGACCATCGCTTTATACGACCCGGCAGCAGAAACCCTGCGCACGGTCGCACTGTATGCCAACGGCGAAAATTACCTCACCCTGACTCAGGGTACGGACATTCAACTGCAAGGCTCGGTGGTGGGCCGTGTCTGGGAGACGCAGCACCTGCTGCACATTCCTGATATGCTCGAAGCCCAGTCCGTTGCGCCGGATGATGTGCGCGAACTGCGCGCCCTGCTGGTGATGCCACTGATTGGCCGCCATGAACCGCTGGGGGTCGTCAGCGTGGCCCACTCGCAGCCCCATACTTACTCGGACACAGACATCCTCGTATTTCAGCAGATGATGGGTCTGCTGGCGGCTGCCATCGAAAACGCCAGCGTGTATGCCCAGAGCGAACGCCAGGTGCGCAACGAAGTGCTGGTCAACGAAATCGCCACCCGTCTCCAGCAGCAGGTCGAACTCGACGATATGCTGCTCATCGCCGTTCATGATCTTGGGCAGGTGCTGGGGGCACGGCGCGCACGCATCCGCCTGGGCGACCCGCCGGTCGCGCCCGGCAATGGAAAGGATGGCCTGCGATGATTCAGGGGCTGCGACGCTTTTTCGAACCTCTGGGACCGGAATATGATGCGCTGGCTCGCCTGCGCATTCGTTTTATCCAGATCCTGGCAAGTGTGCTGGTGGTTTCGTCGGTCGGCGGTCTGATTGCCCAGCTTTATCT
>JAIOHO010000221.1 GCA_019912905.1 Anaerolineae bacterium | reverse complement strand
CGAACACAGTCTCGATTTTCTGACGACGTCGCTGCGGAATATCCCTGAACGGCACCGCAGCCTGCGCGCCGTATTCGATTCCTCCTGGAACATGCTGGAAGACGATGAACAACAGATGCTGCGCCAGCTTTCCATTTTTCGCGGCGGATTTGCAGCCGACAGCGCACGCCGCGTCACGGGCGGTTCCTTATTGACTCTTTCTGCCCTGGTGGACAAATCGATGCTCAGCCAGGTGGCCGGGCGCTATCAGATCCATGAACTGCTGCGCCAGTATGCGGCTCGCAAGCTCGCGGAGCACCCGGAAGAACAGGCGCAGACCCAGGCCGCGCACAGCCAGTATTTTGCGCAGTACCTTGAAGCGCGCGAGGGAAGCCTGAGCAATAACCGGTCGGACACCGCCTACAGCGAAGTGCTGAGCGAAATTGATAATATCGCCGCGGCGTGGGAATTTGCCCTCGACCACAGCGATCAGGATCGCATTAGCCGATTTCTAAGGCCGCTCTACCGCCTGTTTGATATTCAGAGCCGCTATCTGGATGGTGAAGCCCTGTTCCAGCGAGCGGCTGAAGTCCTGGGCGCATCCTTGACCGGCCCGAATGACGTCACCCAGGCACGGGCGCTGCTGCTGCAAGCCGCCTGCCTCCAGAGCATGGCCCGATATGATGAGGCAGAACAGATTGTCAGCGTGGTAGTGCCGGTTTTCAGAGCCGAGGGCGCTCCCTGGGAACTGCGCATTGCGCTGGCCTGCCTGGGGGCTATCATTTACGCCCGCGGTGAGTATCGCGGCGCGCAGACCTACTACGAAGAAGCCTACGAGCTGGTCATCAATGCGGGTGGCGATCCGGTCATCATTCTGCTGCGCCTCAGCGATATTGCGGCCATCCTGGGCGAATACGAAAAGGCGCGCGGCATCCTGGAACAGGCGCTTTCCTTCCTGAGCGACCGCAGCAGCCAGCACAGCCGCATGCGTTTCCTGCTGACCCTGGGGGACATTAACTGCAAACTGGGGCGCTTTGAAGAAGCGCGTGCCAATTTCCAGGAAGCGCGCGAATACAGCGAAGCCCTGAAAGCGACCAACAGTGGGGGTGTGGCGCTGGTCAGCCTGGCGCGGGTCGCCTTTGGAACCGGCGCGTATGCAGAGTCCCGAGCCTACTGCCGTGAAAGTATCCGCATGTTCGAAGACATCCATAATCAGTGGGGCAAAGCCTTCGCCCTGATCCATCTTGGTAAAGCGGCCCAGGCACTCGACGACAGGGCTGAGGCCCGCCATCATTACCGCAACAGCCTCGAAATTGCGGAACAGGTAGGCAGCCCCTGGCTCAAATCCGTTGCGCTGCGCCAGTTGGGAAAATCCCTGCTCAGTGTCGGCGACGTCGAGGAGTCGCTGCGCCACCTCCAGGATTCTCTGCGCACAGCCATCGAGATTCAGGCCATCCCCCTGGCCGTCGATGCGTTGGCCGGGGTAGCCGAATACTATGCCGCCCACCAGCAAGGTGAGCAGGCGGTTTCCCTGGCAGCGTTCCTCCTCAGCCAGCCCTACAGCGAGTTCGAAACCCGCCGTGATGCCGATCGGGTAATCGCCCGGTTCGAACCCGATTTCCCTGCCGTGGAACTGGAACGCCTCAAATCACAAAGCGCAGGCCAGGCCCTGTCCGACGTCGCAGCAACTATTCTTGAATTGGCCTGAAGCATTAAGATACCGATCCTCACCTAGACCTTAAGTACTATTCTGCGGCAGGGGACGGTGACATTTCCACCTTATTGGCGGTGTATCAGGCAAGCATTCATCTATGTCGAGAGACACTAAACCCATGAACCGTGCGCATTTATTCCTCATTCTCGTCCTCCTGTTGATGACGTCATTATCGATTCCCGTTTCTCAGGCACAGGATGCGACGATTGAAATCACTGGCAGCATCGAGGCGGTCGGCGATCACACGATCACCGTGAATGGTCTTTCGGTTGACCTGACCAGCATTGATGCGAACCTCGTCGCCGGGCTTACGCCGAACACGACGATTCGGATCGTGGGCAGTCTGAACAATGGAACGGTCATCGCGATCCGCATTGAAGTGCTGAATGCGCCGGAACCGGAGCCTCTGCCCGCGTCGGTCGCCATCGAAAAGTCAGTTTCGGTGGATGGCGGGGTGACCTGGGGGGAAGCCGACGACGCGCCCGGCCCGGACGTTCAGCTCGATACGCAGGTGTCCTTTCGCTTTGTCGTCACCAATACCGGTCAGGCGGAACTAACCAGCTTCACGCTGACAGACAGCATGTACGATCTGAGTGTTTGTGCGCTGCCGCCCACACTCAGCGCGGGCGCATCCTTCGACTGCGTGATCGGACCCTTCGATGCGCACGAGGGCCAGCACACCAACCTGGCAACGATCCTGGCAGCAGCGGGCGAAGAAAACGTGCAGGACACCGATGCGGCTCATTATTTCGGGGGCGATCGTCCATCAATCGACATTGAGAAATATGTCTCGACCGATCACGAATCGTGGGACAATGCCGACAGCGCCCCGGGCCTGACAATTGCGCTGGATCATGATGCTTTCTTCCGTTTTGTGGTCACCAATGACGGCAACGTGCCGCTCACGAATCTTGCCATCAACGACAGCAGCTATGAGGTGACTGGCTGCGCCATCCCTGAGACGCTCGAGCCGGGAGGTTCGTTCGAGTGTGCGGTCGGACCCATTGATGTGCTTCCAGGCCAGCACACCAACACAGTCACCGTTTTTGCAGCCTACCACGAGTTCACAGTGCTGGACTCCGATACGGCCAGCTATTTCGGCGGCGAAAAACAGGATGATGCCAGCAATCTGCCGGTCACCATCGTGATTGAAGGCCCGGTCCAGCAGATCAACATCAACATCATCACGATCTACAATATCGACATCGAACTCAAGGTGGATGATCCCATCCTGACCGTCATCCAGGTGGGTGACGTGGTCCACGTCGAAGGCAATATGGCCGAACAGGGCGACACAATGATCATCGTCGTGGTCAATATCATCATCATCAACGTGGACATTGTGATCAACGACACCGGCACGGTGGTCTGGCGCGATTCTGGCAGTTGCGGCAACCCGCCTCCCCCCTGGGCACCGGCTAATGGTTGGCGACGCCGCTGTGAAAACAGCCAGGGGAACCAGTCGGACAAGAATAAATCCAAGGGGAAAAGCGACGATGATGACGATTAGTGCCCGGCGCGTGCTGCGCCCATAAAAGCATGAGCCGAAGCTGAGGTCGTCGCAGCAGCATCTTCGTTCAGGGCGTGTCCGTTGTCATTGGGCGGACGCGCCCGAATGCGTTGAAGCAGGCTGCTGGTTGCCCACCCAGCCCGATGCACCTGAGGTGTGGTTCCGACCCTGCCAGACCTGCTATTTCCAGCATCCGCTGTCGCCCATTCCGGTCTGTTCATCTACGCTATTCCTGGACCAACTGTGCGACAATCCTATAGGACTTGATGCACAAAATCATGACAGTCTGATGCGTGACATTATGGGACATGCAGCGGTGTAATAGATGAACAGTTTTAACAGATGGATTACCCAACCGTGTGGGCATACGCGTACACGCAATCGTCATCTCAACGATTCATCCCCTTGCATCTCCAGCAGGGGAAAAGAATACTGATGTCAGCGACAAACATCCGACAAGTCATCAAACGCGCTTCCCAGGGAGATGCGGCGGCGATCACGACGCTCTATGAAGCCCATGTCGATGCGATTTATCGCTACATCTTCTATCGGGTGCCGACGGGTGCGGACGCGGAAGATCTGACCGCAGAGGTATTTCTCAAAATGGTAGAAGGGCTGCCTGGCTACACGTTCACTGGTGCGCCATTTGAAACGTGGTTGTACCGCATCGCGGCGGCTCGTATCGCCGATTTCTACCGGCGAGCTAACCGGCAGCCACAATCCGAGCTAACCGAGTTCCTCACCGACGGTCTGCCGCTGCCCGAGGAACATATCCAGCAGAATCAGGAAATCGACATTCTCCGACAGGCCCTCCAGCAGTTCAGCGAGGAGGAGCAGACGATTCTGATCCTGCGCTTTGTCGAGCGCAAGAGCCACAAGGAAGTGGCCGACATTCTTGGCAAGACCGCCAATGCCGTCAAAGCGGCTCAGCACCGGACTCTCGTGCAGCTGGCTGCGCTACTGGGTTCGGAAGAAAAAGTGCGCCACTATCTGCGAGGCGACGACGATGCCTGAGTTCAAGCATACCCCAGACTCTCTTGCCAATCAGCTTGACCAGAGCGTGCCCCCCCATGCGCGGCGAACCGGCCCGTCCGATGGTGACCCGCTGGTGGAGGCGGCACAGCAGTTAGCCGATGCACCGCGCCCCAGGCTGTCCGCTGATGCGAAGCTGCGCATCCAATCCCAGATCTTACAGCACACTCAGCAACCGATTCGGTCCGTTCGTCCGGATTATTCCCGCCTCCTGCGATGGGCGCTGGCCGCGAGCGTCGCGCTGCTTGTCCTGCTTGTGCCCGGCGCGCAGGTGACGCTGGCAAGCGTCCCCGGTGACGTGCTTTACCCGGTCAAGCAGGCCGTGGAACAGGTGGAAATCGCGCTGGCGAATACGACTGAAGCGCAGGCAGCGCTGAATCTTTCGCATGCCGAACGCCGCACCCAGGAAGCTCAAACACTTTTGATGCGCGGCAGCTTCGACTCGGCGCTGATTTGGTCAGCGTATACCCACCTGGCGGACGCGGCAGCGGCCATTCAGTCCGACGCAAATTTCGATCCGGCCCTCAAAAGTCAGCTTGAGGACCAGTCAGGCGCTTTAACACGCGATCTTGCCCAACTTCTCGACAGCGCCAGCCAGCCCGAGAATCCGGTATCGACAACGGCCATTCCCTTCGCGACGGCTGCGGCAGCGACTATTCATCGCAGTGAAGGGATGCCGGATGCCGCAAGCACCCCGACGCTGACACCCACTTCAAGCCCAATCGTCACAGAAACAGCAACCCCCACCGAAACCTTTACCGCGACAGGGACCGAAACGCCAACAGAAGCGCCGACTGCTGCGCAGATGCCCACAGAGTCACCGACCCCTACCCTGGAGGTGAACCTGGTCATCGAAGGCCCCATCCAGGCAATTAATGGCAGTATCGTCACCATTTATGGGATCGAGATCCTATTCGACGAAACAGATCCCCTGCTGCATATCCTTAGAGTCGGTGACGAAATCCGCGTCAATGGCAACATCGCGGCCAGCGGCGATGAGACCATCACCATCACCAATCTCCAAAGCGAACCTGCTGGCGATTCGATCTCAGTGAGCGAAGATGGGGAAACCGTCTGGCGGGATACTGGAAATTGCAGTAATCCCCCGCCGCCCTGGGCACCGGCCAAAGGCTGGCGTTCGCGCTGTGAGGATCAGACTGCACCCGGAAGCAGCAGCAGTGGGCAGTCACAATCGAGTTCGGCTGCGCAGGAAAACATACCCCCAGGATTAAGCGGCAGCGCACCGGGCCAGCAGGATAACCCCGGCCAGGGAAATGCCAACGGGCAGAACAAAGACAAGGAAAAAGACAAGGGCAAGAGTAACAAGGACAATTGATGCCGATTGGTAAAGGGGCGAAATCATCGTTACATCGCCCCTTCGCAGATCAACCTTTCACGGCACCCGCCGACAGGCCCTGAACGACGAAACGCTGCGACAGGTAGTAGAGGATCATGACCGGGGCCGCCGCCGCTACCGACGCCGCCATAATCAGGCCATAGCGGAAGACATCACCCGTGATCAGGTAGCTGATCGCCACCGGCACGGTTTGAAGGTCCGGCGAGGTGATGAAGATGAGGCCGTAAAGCAGCTCGTTCCAGGCGGAGGTAAACGTAAACACGCTCACCGCGATCAGACCTGGAACCGCCAGCGGCAGTAAAATCTTGTAGAACGCCTGGAAACGTGTCGCGCCATCGACCATCGCCTGTTCTTCCAGGTCCACCGGAATCCCCTTGAAATAGCCCATCATCAGCCACGTACTCAACGGAGCCGCAAACGTCAGATAGACGAAGATTAACCCGTGCAGTTTATTCCCCAGTTGAAGCTGGGCGATAATCACCGACAGAGGGATAAACAGCAGCGCGCTGGGAGTCAGGTACGTGAACAGGATTAACCGGCCAATCCAGTCCCGCAGCCGGTATCTCAGCCGGACCAGGCTGTACGATGCAAGGCAGCTAAAGAAGACGGACACGATCGTCGAGAGGCTCGCCACGACCAGGCTGTTGCGGATGTTGATGAAGAAATCATCTTTGGCAAACAAATCGATGTAATTTTTGAGCGTGGCATTGATCGGCAGCAGAGACGGCGTGCGATAAATATCCTTCGGCAGCTTGAGCGACACGATGACCATGTAGTAAATCGGAAACAGAATCACGAGGGCCATGATCACCAACAGCATATAGTACACAAATTTTTGAGGAAGTGAGACACGATAAAACATGGCTATTCGTCCCGTTGAAGGAGCACTGCGACCACGAACGCCAGCGCCGAAAAGACCGGCAGCATCGCCACCCCGACCGCCGCGCCTTCACCAATGCGCAGGCTTTGCAGGCTGAAGTAGGACAGCATCGGGAAAGTCATCGTCGCATTGGAAGGCCCACCCTGAGTCATCAGGAAGATGGCCTCGAAACTGTTCGTCGTCCAGATGGTGGACACCAGCACAACCACCAGCACCACATGCCGGATGCCGGGCAGCGAGACATTGCGAAAACGCTGCCAGGCATTGGCCCCATCCAGCGCCGCCGCTTCGTACAATTCTCTCGGCACGGTCTGCAAGGCAGCCAGGAATGAAATCACCCAGAACGGAAAGCCGCGCCAAACGAGGGCGACTACCACGCTGGGCAGCGCCAGTTCGCGCGTGCTGAGGAAATCTACATGGCTGCTGACCAGGCCCAGGTTGATGAGGATGTAGTTAAACGCACCCCCCTGCGGCGCATACAACAGTTTCCAGGTGATGAAGGCCACAAAACCCGGCATCGCCCAGGGCAGAAGGATCAGGCCGCGCCAGAACTGGCGAAAGCGAATCTCCTGGTTGAGCAGCACCGCAAGGCCCAGGCCCACGATTAGTTTGATCGTCTGTACAGCGAAAACCAGCACAATCGTATTACGGACCGTCTGCTGGAAGCTGTTTTGCTGGAATAGGTATGCATAGTTCGCCAGACCGATAAAGTTGCCGCCGCCGCCGATCACGCGGTCGGTAAAACTAATCCAGATGGCAAACACAAACGGGTAAACCACCAGCATCAGGATACAGATGACCAGCGGAGCCACCAGCAGGTACCCCAGGATGCTGTCCGCCTGGCGCATATTAAAGCGGGGTTCTCGCACCGCTTGAGGGCGTGTCAGGGCGTCTTGAGACATCGAGCCACAAACCTTCTGACTTGGAATCGTCTGGACAAGAAACTCGCGGTCACTCGGATCATCTTTTCAACCCGAATGCCAGTGCGGTACCAGTCAACCGATCAGGTACAGGGTAAGGGCAACAATCGCATTGCCCTTACCCTGTGTGGTACCGATACCAGCGTCTGTTTACTGAGTATTGTATTTGTCGTAGATGTCCTGGCAGGCTTGTTGAGTCTCGGCGATGGCATCGTCGATACTGATCCCATCCACCGCGATTCGCTGAATCATGCGCGGGGTCAGGAAATTGGTCCCGTATTCGGCATAGGCCGCATTATTGACATCCGGGAAACCCGCCGGTGTACCGTTCAGCGCGCCGTCCAACAGGCCGACATGCACCGGGCTTTCGGTGAAGACCGGGAAATCCACCTGGCTCTGCATGGCAGGCCCGTAAATCGCGGCATTCATATAGGCGGCCATGAATTCATCATCCGCCAGAAATTGAAACAGGTCCGCAGCCAGGGCTTGCTTATCCGGGCTGGTCGTCGTCGGGATGGAGCGGATGACCGTATCGACCGGCACGAGGCGCATCACAGGACCACCGGGCAGGCCGGAGAAGCGCGATGCCTCCAGCAGTTCGGGATCATTATCCTTCATGTTGAGGTAGACACTGCCGGGATTGGCGATAAACAGGGCGTTGCCCGCCTGATAAGCCGTGTTATCCCCTGCGCCGTCCCAGGTCGTCGCACCGGGCGGGAACAGGCCATCGCTAAACGCCGTCGTAATCCACTCCAGAAAGGCGCGCGTTTCATCGCTGTCGATCGTGCACGTCGTTCCCGTGTCGTCGGCAATACGACCGCCCCAGGACTGAAGCATGACGGTGGTCAGGTTGCCGTCACCCACGTTGGACAGCGCGAAGCCCATGCCATAAGTCTCTGGCGGACTCTGCGCAGCGCGGGATTGATCGGCGGCTTCTTCCCAGGTCGCGGGCGCATCTTCAAAACCAGCCGCCGACAGCACATCGTAGCGGCGGTACAGCACATTCATACCGGAGGCCGCATACGGGACACCGTAGATGCTGCCGCCAAACTCATCCGAAGTCATCAGACTGTTGATCGAATCCAGCCAACCGCCGTGCGCATCGCCGATCTCGGTATACAGGTCGTTGAGCGCGACCAGTTGGTCATTCTGGCTCAGCAGCAGCATGAAGCCCCAGCCCAGGTCGAGCGCATCCGGCAGCGTCCCCGCTTCAATCGCAGCAGATACCCGCTGCACCGTCTCGTTCTGGTTAATCATGACGACTTCGACCGGAATGCCTTTCATCTCGCCCCACTCTTTGATGCGCGCTTCGAACATCGAATTCGCTTCATCCGAGAAGATCAGGCCGCCCCAATAGGTGAAGGTGTCGGACTGTGCCACTACGATATTGGGCAGCAAGACCAGCATCGCCAGCAGCAAAATGGTTAAACGAAATGAGGATTTGAACAAGAATTTTCTGGTGTGCATTCTCTATTATCCTGTCTAGCATGCAAAATGTGACTATGAGAAATAAACGATCTATGCAAGCGTCAATTCGTTGGTTGAGTAATTGCCCACCTCCTTCCAAATCATGCACCACAATAGCTTACCCGGAGACATCTGTCAAAACATGGAACACACTTTCCCACTATATCCCAAAAACACAGCCTGACACGTGTAATTATGGGTTATGTTGGGATAAACCCAGGGAATTTGGGATATATCAGGCCCCTAGCTGGGATGCCAGATGAAGAAAATCGTCGGCGTTGACATCTGCCTGCGACACACCTGGCAGGTCCGGCTGTCCCGTTGGGCCAAATTCCAACGGACGATAGACAAACGCGGTGCGGAATCCGACTCGTCGAGCCGCCTGCAAATCGCTTTCATGAGCAGCAACCATCATGACCTGCCGGGGTTCAAGATCGAGCAAGTTGGCAGCAGTCTGGTAGACCTCGACATCCGGCTTATAATGCCGCGCCAGTTCCGCCGAGAGGACGCAGTCCCAGGGCAGCCCGGCAGATTTCGCCATATTCGTCAGCAGCGCGACGTGGCCGTTGGAGAGCGTGGCAATCGTGTAGCGCCGCTTCAGACGCTGCAAGCCTTCAACGGCATCCGGCCACGGCTGGAGCCGATGCCAGACACGATTCAGCTCAACTCTATCGTCTTCGCTCAGGCCCTGAACCCCGAAACGCACCAGCAAATCGTCCAGCAGGCGGCGGTGCAGCACGTCGAGGTTGACCCAGGGCGAGTCCCCGCGCCGCACCGCATCCATCGACGGGCGGTAGCCGCTGCGCCAGGCATCCGCGAACTGCGCCCAGTCGATGTGGATGCCACGAGCCGCGCCCAGGCGCTGGCCTTCGGTAAGGATGCTGCCGCGCCAATCGACGACAGTGCCGAACACGTCGAAGGTCAGCGCCCGAATCGTCTCCAAAAAACCCGCCCCTTTTCCATCCATCAGCGGACGAAGGCCGCATAATGTGCGATCAGGTCCGCCAGCTGAGCCTGTTCAAGTGTCGCCACCGTTAGGTGCGCCCCCGCCGTCAATTGGGCATCACCGACCCCGACGACGAATGCGCCGGCAGTCCGCCCCGCCTCGATTCCTGCGGCTGAATCCTCAATCACGAGGGCGGCAGACGGTCGTACCCGAAGCGCCCCGGCGACCCACACAAAGGCATCCGGCGCGGGTTTAGGGCGGCAGACGGTCGTACCATCTGCCACCGCTTCGATATGATCCAGAATGCCGGTCCTTTGCAGCACGATTCGGGCATTCTGGCTGGACGATGCGACACCCAACTTCAAGCCATGCTCCCGCGCGGCAGCGATCAACGACTGCACGCCAGGCAGCAGATCGGCAGACGTCATCCGGTCGACATCGGCCCGGTAAAGGTCATCCTTGAGCGTCAGGTAAGCCTCAAACTGCGCAGCCTCAACCAGATGGCCGGACAGCAGATCGACCAGGCAGTCGCGGCGGCGGCGGCCCAGAAACCGATTCATATCCTCGCGGCTGAATGGGATCTGAAGCTGGTCGGCCAGAACTTTCCAGGACCGGTAATGAGACTCGACCGTATCGACCAGGACGCCGTCGAGATCAAAAATAATGGCTTGCAGCAGGGTCATGCGTCGCAGTTCCTATTCATTTTCGAGCCATACCGGGTTTGACCAGGCGCACTGGCCGCGCAAATCCCGCACGACCACGCGCAGATACGGGCTGCGAAAACGCTGCAAGCTGAGTTCGGCACCCCGAATGCCGGGTCCATGCACACTCATGGCGCTGGGACCCGCGCCGGTCACAAAGATGCGGGCGGCAGGCGAGCAGCGCACGACGACTTTATCACCTGGCACAACTTCGATGTCGTGAATCTGAGGGCCGGTACTGGAATAATAATCGCCTGCCTTGAGCGCATCCAGCAGGGCATCCGGCTCCAGCGACTCACTTTTGACCCACACCCATCCCCGCTGGAAATCGGCACGATCCGGGTTAAAGTGAGCATCGTCGGTGGCGCACACCGAATAGTGATGCCCTCGCCGGAACAGAATGTCCGTGATGTACCAACTGTCGGGCCGGTCGTTGTGATCAATCGACGTGCCGTTGAAGACTTCGATGGCATGCACCGGCCCCAGCGACAGGATGTCGGCCTCAGTCAGGCCATACCATTGAGGATGCGCGGCAGCCACAAACGCGCCAGCCTCCAGCGCGCGCGCGGCAATCTGCGGCCCGGTTTCATCGGGAACGGGAGGGGTAAAATCGAGCGGCAGGCCCACAGCCAGAATATGCCACAATTCACCCAGTTCGGTCCGGCCTGCATGCAGTTCTGCGCCCAGCAGCGTGGTAAAGCTATCCGAGCGATAGGTGCGTGTATCGGCCACCGGATAATTAAACTGCTGCATGAAATGATCGGTCAGAGCCATAAAGTCATAGCCTGCCTCCTGATAGGCCCGGCATACCACTTCCGGTTCCAGCTTCCCATCGGACAGAGTGGAATGGGTATGCAGATTGCCCCGGTAAAAGCGACCGGGTTTGCTAAACGGTGCAATGCTCATGAGTTCACACTTTCTGTGGTATCGCTGTGTTCTGAATAAATTGATCCACCAAGTTTAAGACTGCCCGAAGCGCAGGTAAAGTTTCAGCATTTGCTTTCGAGCTATTTTCCGGCCCACCCGCATGATCGACAAATCGGGTGTCGATTGCCTGCAATGGATGCGCTATAGTTTACACGAATGGGTCGTAAGTGGGACGGTGAAATCAGGATTCTGAGGTAATCATGGCAATCGTCGAGATGCTGGACGTGAGGAAATATTTTGAGGACGTGTGTGCGGTGGATCGTGTCAACCTGTCTGTCCGCGATGGTGAATTCCTCGTTCTGGTCGGACCATCCGGCTCCGGCAAGACCACGCT
>JAIOHO010000220.1 GCA_019912905.1 Anaerolineae bacterium | reverse complement strand
ATGTCGCAGATAATCAGGTCGGGCAGGTGTTCCTGGGCCTGGACGATGCCCACACGACCATTTTCCGCTCCCAGGACGTCGAAACCCTCGTAGCTCAGCATTTCAATGATGTCTTTACGAAGCGACTGCTCGTCCTCGACGACCAGGATTTTTTTCGAGGTAAGGGGTGTATTCATGCGCAGTGCCTTTTGCTTGCGATTGGCCGAATGAACCTGAGTTGCGATTACGCTCAATGCGGTCGCCAGTGTTTGTGTTTGGCAACATTATACACGCGACTGATTCAATTCTAATGGCAATTGCTGGTTAGAATAATAGAACTTGTTCTAGAGCCACTGCGCCGCCACCGCGATCAGAATCAGAAGACCAGCGAGGATGCGGTAGTAACCGAACGCCGCGAAAGAATTACGGGAAATATAGCGCAGCAGCCAGCCAATCGACAGCCAGGCGACGATGCCGGAAACGATCATGCCGACCAGCAGAAACGCAATCTGACTGCTCGAAATCTGATCGAGGGACTTCACCAGATCATAGAGGGTGGCGATGCCCAGAGTCGGAATCGCCAGGTAAAAGGAAAACTGGGTGGCGGCTCGCCGGCTGAGTCCGACCTGCATGCCGCCGATAATCGAGGCCCCGGAGCGCGATACCCCAGGGATGAGGGCCAGAGTCTGGACCAGGCCGATCAGGAGGCCCTGTCGCAGCGAAATCTGCATGACTGCTTCGTCCGATTCCGGCTCCTGTGCCGGACGCGGGCGGCGCTCGATCAGGATGAAGATAATGCCGCCGACGATCAGCGATACAGCGACGACGGCGGGCGAAAACAGGATAATCTTGATCCAGTCGTGCAGCAGCAGACCAATGACCGCCGCCGGAACAAAAGCGATGGCAATGGCAAGCCAGAAGGTCTGAGTCTGGCGGCTGGAGGGCAGGCTGCGAGCCTGCTGAATCAGGGCCTGGCGATAGTAAACCAGCACGGCGATAACCGCGCCCAACTGGATGAAGATCTCGAAGGTGCCGCCGACGCTGTTCTGAAAATTCAGGATTGCTGCCGCGACGATGAGGTGGCCGGTGGACGAGATGGGCAGAAATTCGGTGATGCCCTCGACGATGCCGAGGATGATGACTTTGATCCACTCGCTCACAGCTTGATCCTTTTTTTGTGGCCTGAGGGGTGGCAGCCATGAAAGCCCCAGGCAGCCGCCAGCAGCAGCGCCCTATCATACGAGGGTCTGGCGAACACTGTCAAGCTGAACATCAGGCTGCGGGTCCGGCACAAAGGGTCCAGTTCATAGCGAGGCCGAGTCCGCTTGCAGAAGGATGCGGCGATTGTGCACGTTGTACCTGTACGATTGGCCGTATCGACTGAAACCGGCTTGATGTTACAATGGACAGACCTTAGTCACACCCGCGATTTGAAGGGCCACGTGCTTTGTCCAATTACACCCGCTTGCTCCGCAATCATCCCGATTTCGCCCGCCTGTGGATGGCCCAGGTGATCAGTCTGCTGGGCGACTGGTTCCTGACTATCGTGCTGTCGGCGCAGGTGGCAAAATTCAGCAACGGCTCCGGGCTGGCCGTGAGCCTGTTTCTGCTGGCGCGCTTCCTGCCACCGCTGCTGGCGGGTCCATTCACCGGCGTCCTGATCGACCGGTTCGACCGCAAACGACTGCTCATTCTCAGCGATGTCAGCCGGACGGTGGTTGTGCTGCTGCTGCTCATCGCGCTGCGGCCCGAAACGCTGTGGCTCGTCTATCTGCTGACGATGATCCAATTCCTGATTTCCTCGATTTTCGACCCGGGCCGGAATGCGATTATCCCCAGCCTGCTGCCGCGCGATCAACTGGTGATCGGCAATACGCTCGGCAGCGTCACCTGGTCGGTCATGCTGGCGGTGGGTGCGATCGTGGGCGGGGTGGTGGCGGCCCTGCTCGGCACGCAGGCGGCCATCATCATCGACGCGGTGACGTTTGCGATCTCGGCGCTGCTCATTCTCCAGATCAAAATGCATCCAGAGTATCTGGCTGGGTCTGAAATGGAGAACCCGACCGGCGAACGTTCGGAACAGGGTTTTATCGACGGCCTGCGCTACGTGCGCAAACATCCGGCGACCCTGGCCGCGCTGCTGGTCAAGACCGGCCAGAGCCTGGGCAACGTCGATGCGCTGATGGTCATTTATGCCTCCGAGTTGTTCATCATGGGCAGCGACAGCACCACACCCTTAAGTATCATGTATGCGGCCTTTGGCTTTGGCGCGGTCATCGGCCCGCTGCTGCTGAACCGCTTTAACGATGGCTCGATTCGGGTCATGCGGCGGCTGATTATCATCGGCTTCGTCTGGATTGCGCTGGGCTGGTTTGCGATGGGCGGGGCGGCCACGCTGGTGCTGGTTTCGGCGGCGCTGGTGCTGCGCGCGATGGGCGGATCGGTGAACTGGACCTACAGCTCGATCATCATTCAAAAGAGCGTCGCGGACCGCTTCCTGGGGCGCATGTTCTCGCTCGATATGGTTGGCTTCCAACTGGCGAGCGCCATCAGCATCCTGGCGACGGGTGTGCTGGTCGATGCGGTCGGGGCGGAGAATGTGCGCGAGGTGGTCGGCCTGATGGGTGCCATCAGCCTGATCCCACTCCTGATCTGGGTGGTGGTGGTGCCGCGCCTGGAACGCCGCGAGACGCCGCAGGAACCCGCGCCATCCCCCGCAGGCGATTGACTTCAGCGTATGGGCAGGCCGGTTTCGGCTTCGATCGCCAGGAGACGGTTGTACTTCGCCAGCCGCTCCGACTGCGTGATGCTGCCGATTTTGATATGATCGCCCCCCCAACCCACAGCCAGATCCGCCAGCCAGTGATCTTCGGTTTCGCCGCTGCGCGCGCTGATGGTCACATGCCAACCAGCGGCCCGCGCTAGCTGGCAGGCTTCCCCCGCTTCCGTCAGTGTGCCGATCTGGTTGACCTTGAGCAGCAGCGCATTGGCTGCACCGGAGTCGATTGCCCGCTGGATGCGCGCCGGATTGGTGCACAGGAAATCATCGCCCAGCACCAGCGCGCGCCCATCCAACCTGGCTCGCAGGTCCGGCCAGTGGTCCCAATCTTCTTCCGACAGACCATCCTCGACGCTGACGATCGGATAGTCTGTGAGCCAGGCCGCGATCTGGTCGATCATCTCCGCCGGGGAAAGGCGCTGGTCGGCAGATAAGGCGTAATATCCCTCGCTGTAGAAATGGCTGGAGGCGACATCGACGGCCAGAGCGACCTCGCGCCCCGGTTCGAAACCCGCGCGCCGGATGGCCGCCAGCGCATCGTCCCACATCGCTTCGATGGACGGAAAGGGCGGGGCCAGGCCGCCTTCATCCGCCGTCAGCAGGCGCACGCCATAGCGCTCCCGGTTCAGTTCGGCGGCACACTGGAAGACCTCGACCACGGTCGCCAGGGCTTGGTCCATCGTCTGCGCCGCGACCGGCACCAGCAGTAAATCCTGAATCGACACCTGCCCACCGGCATGTTTGCCGCCGCTGAACAGATTGATGGTGGGGCGGGGCAGGGTCCGCGCTTCACCGTCACCGAGCAGCCCGGCAAAATAGCGGTACAGCGGGACGCCCTGTTCCAGCGCAGCAGCGCGGGCGAAGGCCAGCGATACCGCCAGAATCGCGTTCGCGCCCAACCGGGACTTATCGGCTGTGCCATCCAGTTCGATGAGCGACTGGTCCAGTTCCCCCTGGTCGTAGAGCGTGCGTCCGGCCAGCGCCGCCTGGATTTCGCCGTGAATGTGGCTCACGGCCCGGCGGCAGCCCAACCCCCGATAGCGCTGCGGGTCGCCGTCGCGCAGTTCATGGGCCTCGTGCGCCCCGGTCGATGCACCCGAAGGCACCGAGATGGTCGCCATGACGCCGCTGCTCAGTTCGCAGGTCGCCTGCACGGTGGGGCGTCCGCGGCTGTCGAGGATTTCCAGGCCGGATAAGCGGCGAATCACGGGCATGGGGTTACAGCCTTTCGATGAATGCCATAATCAGTTCAGGGATCGTCGTCGTCGGCGCGTGCATCAGATCGACGGCTGTGCGGCGCTGGTGAGTGCGAGCTTCGGCACTGAGATATTCCAGCGGCGACCGCCCAGCCACCCGCGCCAGCAGGCAGGCCAGCGTATGCCGCACCGCACGCGCTTCCAGTTCCATCGTCACCAGGGGATACGCCTGAGCGTAGACCTGCCAGTAAAGCCGGGCGGCCTGCGCAAAAGGTTCACGCTGCGCGGGCAGGTGATGCGCCTTACTGAGCAGGTGCGTCAGGGAGAAGCCCAGGTCGAAGGCCGGGTCACCCCAGTGAATCACTTCGTAATCGAGCAGCACCAACCGGTCCTGATGCACGAGGATATTCTTGGGGCTGTAATCGCCATGCACCAGGGTTAATGGGTGGGCGCGTGTGTCGGCAATCAGCGTCGTCAGAAAGTCGGCGGCTTCGGGAACCTGTGTCGCACTGTAGGCGTAATAGGGTTCCAGCCGCAGCGACTCGAAAAAGGATTGATCGTCGAAGGCGGCTGAAACGGTGCTGCTCATGTCCGCGGCGCGGCAGTGAATCGACGCCAGCAGCATCCCAAACTGGCGCACATGGGCCGGCTGAACGTCACCGGCCAGCAGCATGGTTTTCCAGTTGGTATGCGGCTGGGGCACGGCGCTCATGGCGAGCACATGGGCATCGTGATCTTCAAACACGAAGGTCGGGATCGACCCCGGCGGCGCGAGTTTAGCCAGCCAGCGCAGTCCTTCGGCCTCGCGGTGGATGCGCTGCGGGCTGCTGAACCAATCGACCTGAACGCGCAGTTTTTCCAGTGCCTGCTTCACGACCCACGATTCGCCGGATGCGCGGTCGATCTGCACCGTCCGGTTGGAGACTCCGCCTGCCAGCACGGTTACGGCTGGAGTCTCATCCGGCGCGATGTGGCCGCGCGCGCGCAGGTAGGCAATCAGCGCATCGGGCTGCTCGATGTCCAGATCAGCGGCGTCGGGGGCTGGCTTCACAACTTCAGCCTTTCAGCACCAGATAGACGATCACCGTCAGGGCTGCGCCGGGCGGCATTTCCCCCACCAGCCGCAGCCAGCCGCCGAAGTGACTCACGCGCCCGAAGGTCACAGTGTCGTCGACTGCCGGGAGGGGGAAGGTCGTGCCTTCATCGCACCAGTGCATCCCATCCGGCGAGATCTGCACTTGGGCCAGGGTGCTGCCGGGTTTGCCTTCGACCTTCAGCGCGCGGATGAAAAAGATCGCTTCGGCGGCCCAGGCCGCTTCCGCCGGTTCGGTGGCAAAGGGACCGGTCCAGAGGATGTTGCGTTCGATCGGGAGGGTCACGCTTTCGCGCAGGAGCGGCATGTCTAGACCGCCTCTGCCGACAGCAGGCACGAATCGACGTACAGGAAAGCGCGTTTATCCACGTCGGTTTCCACCCAGAAGGCGACGTTGAGCATGTTGAACAGGTTGGGCATGGGGTCCAGGCTGATGACGTGCATCCCCTCTGGCCCATAAATCTGTTCGTCGCACTGGAAGCCGGTGAACTGGCGCGCTTCCAGGTCCAGCCCGATTTTGAGATAGCTCCAGTTCATTTTGGTGGCGATCTCGTTATAGCACACGATCTGGTCCCCGCCGGGCACATCCACCCAGCCTTCCGGCCCCAGGTGAAAATGGGAGACGGTTTCACCGCTGCTGCCGATTGTGTGGAAGGTGCGGGTCTCCGGCTTGGTTTGCCACTTCCCGGCCCGCTGCCCATCGAGCGCGTTGAGATAACGCAGGTGCGGCATCCAGCGGGCGCGCGGGTCCCGATAACCGCCCTGGATGTCGAACAGCACCCCGAAGGCGCGCACATCGGTGGCCGACAGGCGCAGTTCGGTGGCTTCCGGTTTGAAACACAGGTAGCACTCGAACTGGAGGCGGGTCAGCTTGCGATAGGTCTGCCGCTTGATGCCGACGCTCAGACCCCCGGCTTTGGGGCGCGTCGCCAGCTTGAGCGCATAGGTCCCCATCGCGGACCCGGCGGTGCCCGTGTCCCACATCGACAGGTTGCTCAACTGCGGCTGGCGCAGGTCGGCATAATCGGGCAGGACACTGTCGAGGCTGTGCTCGTAATTGCCGATCAACTGCGTCCAGCCGTGCAGCCCATCATCGAAGTCGTCGTAATACAGGATGCGCTCCAGCGGCTCGAATCGGCTCAGGTGCGGGTCCGCCCGCAGCGGACTATGCGTCTCCTCGTTCAAGAGTGCCTCCCCTCGTGTGCTGCGGCGCGATTGTACCGCAGGGCTGCCGGACGCGCATGCGACCGTTTCGGTTAAATCCGCTTAAAGACTTGGCTAAAGAACTGTCAGAAATGACCCGGTTCGTTGTAATGCGCATTGAAGCGGTTATAATGGGCCTATTCCGTAGCAAGTGATAGCGGCAGTGTGCATGGCGGCCATCTCATCAGGTCTGTTTCAGTCTCGACGTGGGCGGCTCATTCGTGAAAATCTGACGGCGTATCTGTTCCTCGCACCGGCGGGCACGATCATTTTCCTGTTCGGCCTGTTCCCGGTGATGTTCGCCTTTTTCGTCAGCCTCCACCGCTGGCGGCGCTTCCCCGGAGAGTATCGCGGGCTGGATTATTATGTGAACGCGTTGGGCGATTTTGCCTACGTCCTGTTTTTCTGGCTGGCGTTAGGGGTCATCATCTTCGGTCTGTACGCGCTGTGGCGCATCTGGCGTGAAAGCCGGGATGAGCGGCGTGCGCGGCTGCTGGTGCTGCCTGGCGCGGCGGCGAGTGCCGGATTATTCGCGTTGTTCAACTGGTTTTTTATTCTGCTACCGCTGGTGCTGGATGTCCCGCAGCGGCTGCGCGGCCAGCAGATCACCCAGGAGTTATTCATCAGCGAGTTTTTCGCCAGCTTCCGATTCCCGGAGGTGCTGGCGGCCAATAATCTGATGCTGCTGGTGGGCATCGCCGCGCTGATCGTGATCGTCGTGTTCCTGCGCGCCTTCAAAACTGAGCGCACCGGCTTCTATTTTATGATGGCACTGGCGAGTGTCACCGCCCTGGCAGCAGGTATACTGCTCATGCAG
>JAIOHO010000219.1 GCA_019912905.1 Anaerolineae bacterium | reverse complement strand
CTTGAGACCCAATCGTGAGGAGGGTGCGCGTCAGATCGTGGTTACAGATCGATGTCGGCCCAGACAGCCTGGCTGCCGGGCGCTTCATGAATGCTGAAGCCAAACTTCTGGAAGACATGCCGCATATTATCCGCTTCGGGCAGAATGGCGGATTGAAGGTGCTTGACGCCTTCGGCTCGTGCCACATCCATCTGCCGCCGCAGGATTTCCTGGCCCAGACCTTTGTTCTGCCAGTCGTCACTGATGACGCAGGTGAAATCCGCCGTATCAGAGTCATGCAGCTTGCTCATCCGTGACGCCGCGATAATCTCACCCATCCCACTTTCGGGGTTGTGCCGCTCGGCGACCAGGATAATTTCGCGCGCATAGTCGATAAAGCAGATGCGTGCCAGCCGTTCATGCGAGATTCTATCGCTCAACTTGAGGGGATCGAAATAGCGCAAATAGACAGTCCGCTCGGACAGGGTTTCGTGAAATTTAACCATGCACGGCTCATCTTCGGGCCGAATGGGGCGGATCACCACCGAAGTCCCATCCTTGAGGGTATAATCCTCCACATACTGCACCGGGTAGGGGCGAACCGCCAGCTGCGGCAGATCGGCCTCAGCCACCTTTTTGTCGTAGAGGACGATGCGCGCATCCAGCGCCAGTACGCGTTCCGGCGAAGCCAGCAGCGGGTTGATGTCGATTTCCTTGATCCAGTGATTTTCAGCCACGATCTGGCTGAAGCGCACCAGCAGCCGTTCCAGCGCAGCCAGATCGACCGGCGGTTTGCCGCGAATGCCCTTGAGCGCGGTGTAAATCTTGGTGCGCTCCATCATACGGCGCGCCAGCGTCGTGTTCAGCGGCGGCAGGCCGAGCGCCCGGTCCTTAAAGACCTCGACCAGCGTACCCCCCGCGCCGAACAGCAGGACTGGCCCGAACTGGGGGTCCACACTGCTGCCGATAATCAGTTCATAGCCGTCGAACTTGATCATCGGCTGGATGCTGACACCCAGGAAGTCGGCACGGCTGTACTGCTTGAGGACGTTGGCTTCGATCCGCTGGTATGCCGCGCGCACGGCGTCGGCATCGCCCAGGTTCAGCACCACGCCGCCCACATCGGTCTTATGAGTAATCGTCTCGGAGTGCAGTTTGGCGACCACCGGGTAACCGAGTTCGTCTGCTGCCTTCACCGCTTCACCGGCGCTGGTGGCGATGCGCATCGGCACCGTTGGGATGCCATACGCGGCCAGAATCTGCTTGGAGTCATATTCCGACAGGATGGTGCGCCCGCTGTCGCGGATCTGATCGAGCACATCCTGCACCAGTTCGCGATCCGGCGCGTTCTCGTCGCCCTCTTCGACGATGGCCGGGGTTTCATACAGCGCTTTGAGGTTGTCGGAGTAGCGCCACATGTAGTTAAACAGGCGGGTGGCGGTATCGGCATATTCAAAGGTGGGGATGCCGGTTTCGTTGAGGATCGCCTCGCCCGCCGCGATGTCACTGCCGCCCATCCAACTGGCGAGGACCGGCTTGCCCGTGCTGTGCGCATAAGGCATCAACTGTTCTGCCGTTCCGGTCGGGTCAGACATGGCCTGAGGAGTCAGGATGACGAGCAGGCCATCACTGTTCGGGTCGCGCGAAGCAATTTCCAGGGATTTCGCATAGCGTTCTGGGGCGGCATCGCCGAGAATATCGACCGGGTTGCCATGACTCCAGTGTTCCGGCAGCAGTTCGTTCAGTTCGGCCATCGTCTGCTCGGATAACTCGGCCAGTTCGCCGCCCTGGGTGATCAGGGCATCGGTCGCCAGCACACCCGGCCCGCCCGCATTCGTCAGGATCGTCAGGCGCGGACCTTTCGGGCGCGGCTGCTTTGCCAGCACTTCGGAGACGTAAAAAATGTCGGATACGCTGTTGATGCGCAGTACGCCGCTGCGCCGGAATGCGGTGTCGAGCACTTCGTCGCTGCCCGTGAGCGAGCCGGTGTGCGAGGCTGCCGCCTGCGCCGCCGCTTCGGTGCGCCCGGCCTTGATGACGATGACCGGTTTGGTGAAGGCCACTTCGCGGGCTGCCGACAGGAACGAGCGGGCATCGCCGACCGACTCCATGTAAATGACGATGCTCTCGGTATTCGGGTCGTCGCCCAGGTAATAAATCAGGTCGCCCCAGCCCACATCGAGCATCGAGCCAATCGACACAAAGGCGCTGAACCCGACCTTTTCCCGGAAGCTCCAGTCCAGCACGGAAGTGCACAGCGCCCCGCTCTGGCTGATAAACCCGACGTTGCCGGGCATCGCCATCGCAGCGGCAAACGTGGCGTTCAGGCCCGTCATCGGACTCATCACGCCCAGGCAGTTCGGGCCGACCACGCGCATATTCCCGCGCCGTGCCGTGTCCAGAATCTGCCGCTCCAGCTCGACACCATTGGGCCCGCGCTCTTTGAAGCCAGCGGAAATCACGATGGCCCCGCGCACACCCGCTGCCACACACTCCTCGATGATGCCGGGCACGGTCTGAGCCGGGGTGACGATTACGGCCAGATCCACCTGTTCATCGATCGCGGCGATGCTGGGATAGGCTTTGATGCCCAGCACGCTGCGTCGCGTCGGGTTAATCGGATACACGGTCCCGCCAAACGGATTGCGGATCAGATTCCACAGGATCGTGCGGCCCACGCTGCCGGCCCGCTCGGTAGCACCGATGACGGCGACACTCTGCGGTTTGAAGATCGCATCGAGCGTTTGATAGCGGTAACGTGTGGATTTTACTTCAGCCTGTTTTTGCTGCATGTTGTACTCCCCAAATCTGATGAGGCTGTCTGTTTCGTGTGATGTTTAAAAGGTTGACAGGCGGTGCTGCGCACCCTTGACTGTCGTCTATCATAGTAGCGCATAATCGTCCATAGCTCCATCCTTCGTGAATTTTTTCGCGAATAACAGAACGAACGTCACCCTCCAGTCATGCCGTTAGTTTGCCTCTCACCGGTTGCTCTTGGCTTGAGGGACTGGGCGAAATATGGTATTTATACGATACAGATGGGCAAAAAGGTAGAAACAGATGGGCGATATTCCGAGTGTGCGACAGAAGCGCATCCTGGCCTGGCTTCAGAAAACCCCGACGCTGACCACAGAAGCCCTGGTCGATGCGCTCGGCGTTTCGCTGATGACGGTCCATCGGGACCTGGACACGCTGGCCCAGGCCGGGCTGGTTGAGAAAGTGCATGGCGGGGTCGTCCTGGTCAATCCACCCAGCGTCCCTCTGGCTGGAGTCTGCCGCCTGTGTCATGCGCCAGTATCCGCACGGACCAGCTTTACCATCCAACAGGAAAATGGCGAGTCGTTGGAAGCGTGCTGTGCGCACTGCGGGTTCCTGCTGCTGAAGGATTATCCGGCAGCGCGGGTGCTCGTGCACGATTTCCTGTACAACCGCATCCTGAGTGCGGATCAGGCCCTCTTCCTGGTGGAGAGCGAGGTCATTCTGTGCTGTATGCCCAGCGTCCTGGGCTTCACCTGCCTGCACGATGCCACCCGGTTTCAACGCGGCTTCGGCGGTACCGTGATGACTTTTGAGGACACGCAGCTTTATCTGACTGCCCCACAGACCCACTCTCACCATAATTGACGGCAGTCGGAAAACAGCGGTCTCCCGGACGACAGCCGGATAGCCTGTTCTGGCATCCGGGACGCTGCCTGGACTGAATGTCCCTATGGATTGAGTCTCCGTGCGCCATTACAATAGACAGGGAGATTCGATTATCCATGCAAAAAGCGATCCTCAAAAACTATCGGTTTAACTTTACGGTGAATGTGCTGGACGGTGCCTTCTTTGGCCTCGGCCTGGGATTCGCGTCGTTCGTCACCATCATCCCGCTGTTCGTCGCCAGCCTGACGGACTCGACGACCGTGATCGGCCTGATCGCGTCCATTCATCTGGTCGGCTGGCAGCTCCCACAGGTGCTGACGTCCAATCGAGTGGCCGGGCTGCGGCTGTATCGCCCGATGGTCATGCGCATGACGCTGCACGAACGCTGGCCGTTCCTGGGGCTGGCGGTCGTCGCGGTGTTGATTCCCACCCTGGGCGTCCCGGCGGCGCTGATTTTCACCGTCGTGCTGCTGGCGTGGCAGGCCCTCGGCGGCGGCTTCACGGCGACCGCATGGCAGGCCATGATCGGCAAGGTCATGCCGGAAAACCGGCGCGGCTTTTTCTACGGGGCACAGTCGTCCGGCATCAGCCTGCTCACGGGCTTTGGGGCCATCGGCGCGGGGATCATTCTGACGCAAGTGGCCTATCCCTATAATTTTGCTCTGTGCTTTTTCATCGCCGTCGTCGCCATGACCCTCTCGTTCATCTTCCTGTGGCTCACGCGCGAACCGGAAAGTCCGCCGGTCGAAACGCACCGCAGCCGCAAGCTGGTCTGGGATAACCTGTGGGCGATCCTCAAGCGCGATGGCAACTTCCGCTGGTTTCTGCTGTCGCGCATGCTGACCCAGTTCGCGGTCATGGCCGTCAGCTTCTATACCATCTACGCGGTGCGTCACTTTAATCTGGGCGCAGAAACTGCCGGATTCATGACCGGCCTGATGTCCTTCGCCCAGATGATCGGCAGCCCGCTCGTCGGTTGGGTCGGCGACCGCTGGGGCCACCGGCGCATGTTCGCTGCCGGGATGCTGCTCATGGCGCTCAGTATTGCTGTGGCGCTCATGGCTCCCACGCTGGAGTGGTTCTATCTCGTCTTCGCGCTGGCGGGCCTGACCAACGGCGTCCTGTGGACCAGCGTCCTGACGCTGACGGTCGAGTTCGGGGCTGAGATCGAACGGCCTTACTACATCGGGCTGGCAAACACGCTGGTGGCCCCGGCCACGCTGATCGCCCCCATGATCGGCGGCGCGCTGGTCGATCTGGTCAATTTCCAGGCGACGTTCATCCTGGCGCTGGTGGCGGCGCTGCTGGCGGTGGGGGTGCTGATGGTCGTGCTGCGCGACCCGCGCACGCTGCGCACGGCGGAGGGGTCCCTGGTCGCGGCGGGTGTGTCCGAATAAAAATCACCCCCATCGTCTTAAAATGTGATAGCATTGAACTCGAAGCATTTGGCTTATTTG
>JAIOHO010000218.1 GCA_019912905.1 Anaerolineae bacterium | reverse complement strand
CAAACAGGTCGCGCGCCAGGCCGAAGTGCCCGCCGTCGAAGCGCGCGGCACCGATTTCCTGGCGGATGGCGTCCATCTCTTCCGCCAGCAGTTGGCCGTAGAGGTCCTCCGTCAGGGCGCGGCCATCGTCCAGCGTGGCCTGATGATGCAGCCACTGCCACACCTGCGCCCGGCTGATCTCGGCGGTGGCGGCGTCTTCCATCAGGGTGTACAGCGGCACGCAGCCGTTGCTCCCTAGCCACGCCTCCAGGTACTGGATGCCGACCTTCAGGTTCCAGCGGACGCCCTGCTCGGTGATGGTGCCCTTGTTCGGCGTCAGCAGGTCAGCGGCGGTCACGTGCACGTCGTCGCGCTGCCGGTCGATCTGGTTGGCCTGCGGCATAAATTCGTCGAAGACTTCTGTGGCGACGGGCACCAGTCCAGGGTGCGCCACCCAGGTCCCATCGTGACCGTCCTGGGCCTCGCGCAGCTTGTCCTGGCGCACCTTTTCCAGCGCCTGTTCGTTGACCTGCGGATCGCTGCGGATGGGGATCTGCGCGGCCATGCCGCCCATCGCGTGAATGCCGCGTTTGTGACACACCTTGATGACGTTCAGCGTGTAATTGCGCATGAACGGCACGGTCATCGTCACCTGTGCCCGATCCGGCAGCATAAATTCGGGCCGGGTGCTGAAGGTCTTGATGTAGCTGAAGATGTAATCCCAGCGCCCGCAGTTCAGCCCGCCGGAATGCTCGCGCAGTTCGTACAGGATTTCGTCGGTCTCGAACGTCGCCTTGATCGTCTCGATCAGCACCGTCGCCCGGATGCTGCCGCGCGGAAGGCCGAGTTCATCCTGCGCCAGGTTGAACACATCGTTCCACAGCCGCGCTTCGAGATGGCTTTCCAGCTTGGGCAGGTAGAAATAGGGTCCACTGCCCCGGTCGCGCAGCTCACGGGCATTGTGGAAGAAATACAGGCCGAAATCGAACAGGCCGCCCGGAATCGGAGTGCCATCGACGCTAAAATGTTTCTCGTGCAGGTGCCAGCCGCGCGGACGCACCAGCAGCGTCGCCGTCTGGTCGTTGAGCTGGTACCGGCGGCCATCGGGATTCTGGAAGGTGATCGTCCGGCGCACGGCATCGCGCAGGTTGATCTGCCCATCGACCATGTTGAACCACGTGGGCGAGTTGGCATCCTCAAAATCGGCCATGAACACCTTCGCGCCGCAGTTCAGCGCGTTGATGACCATCTTGCGGTCGGTCGGCCCGGTGATCTCGGTGCGGCGGTCCTGCAAATCGGCGGGGATTGGCGCAACGGTCCACGCGCTCTCGCGGATGGCCTGCGTCTCCGGCAGAAAATCGAGCATGGCCCCGGCGTCGATGTCAGCCTGGCGCTCCCTTCGCCGCTGGAGCAGTTCGTTCCGCCGTCCGGTGAAGGTGCGCGCCAGTTTCGCCACGAATGCGACGGCTTCCGGCGTGAGAATCTCAGCAAATTCGGGCGTGACCGGCCCGGTAATTTCGACTCCATCAGGATAATTGGGCATGATGTCCTCTCAAAGCAGCTTGTGTCAATCAGGTTGCGAGTATACCCCATCCCTGAAAGACACCTAGAGTCCATCCGCCGAGCCGAATCTCTCGGCGATTTCTCGGCGCACGATGACGATGATAGGAAATACGGATCGCCACACCGGATGCGGTCTGTCTTGTATGGATCATACCAGTTGATATTTTAGCGGAATCTGACATATAGTCTTCGATAAGGGATGATGGGAGGAGATGTGCCATGAGTCTGAAACGCATGCGGCGGACCAGACGCGCCGATCCAAAAGAGGAACGGGACACACATCCTGTGCAGGAGGCATCCGTCGCCGAAGCGCCTTACCCGGTGATGGAGACCGCTCTCCATGCCAACGTCGTGCAGTTACAGAGTCTGATCGGCAATCAGCAGGTGCAGCGCCTGCTGAGTACGGGCACTATCAACCGGCGGACCGGGCAAATCCAGCGGACT
>JAIOHO010000217.1 GCA_019912905.1 Anaerolineae bacterium | reverse complement strand
GATGTCTACGGATCGATTCACCTGCCTTTCTATTTCACTGCGGACGAGGTTGGCCGCTGGAAGCGCGAACAATGAGAGCCGGTTCGATGAGAATTTGCGTCTCCGCTGGCGGCTCATCTGCGATAATCCTGACCAGCATTTCCGTAAGACGTTCACCGATTTCATAGATCGGTTGCCGGACAGTCGTCAGGGGCGGCATGGCATGCTGCGCAGCAGGAATATCGTCAAAGCCACCCACCGCCACATCCTCGCCGATGCGCCGCCCACGGGCGTGGACCGCCGCCATTGCACCGAATGCCATCAGGTCGTTACAGGCGACAATCGCTGTCAATTCAGGAGTGCGATCCAGCAGGGTGCAGGCAGCCTCATACCCGCCAGCTTCTCCCAGGTCGCCCGTTGCCACGTATTCGGGATGGTAGGTCAGGCCAGCATCCTGGAACGCGTAGCGGTAGCCCGCATGACGGTAGGCAGTAAATGCCACGGATTCTGGCGGCAAGATCAAACCAATGTGTCTGTGTCCGTAATGGATGAAGTGCCTGACCAGCATCTGTACGCCAACCCGACTGTCGGCGTCGATATAAGGAAAATCGGAGGGCAGATCCGGTGCAGACCGTCCAGCCACGACGAAGGGATGTTCGATGGATTGGAGGTAAGTGATGCGCGGATCGTCCTGATAGGTTCGTGCGACGATCATGCCATCCACGCGATTGCCCCCGACGATCCGCCGATAGGTGTCCATTTCCTCTGTGCCGGGAAACCGAGAGCTGATGAGTAGATCGTAATGATATTGGGCTGCTGCGTAGTTAACGCCTTTAATGAGTAGACTGAAAAAGTCGTCTTCATGATGATGAATCTGAGGGGGTGTGATGATGCCGATTGTGAAGGTGCGTTGACCCTGGAGCTGGCGAGCGACCAAATTGGGTTGGTAGCCCAGGTTGTGGGCGACTTCGAGGATACGCTGGCGGGTCGTTTCGTTCACATCGTCGTAGCCAGCCAGCGCGCGTGAAACCGTGGTGACTGAATAACCACACTCTTTGGCAATGCGCTTTAACGTAACCGACATGTCTGAAACAACTTTATTTGAATTAATGGGCGATCCAAAACGTTTCGGATAGTGTCTATACTATATCCCAAAACGTTTTGGGCGTCAAATATGAATCGATCAGGGCTTTTGACCACAAGCCTGGATTGACGAATACCGCGTACCTTTGTGGAGGCTGCGTGATCTTCTTAGGTTTCAAGGGAACGAGCTCCTGATGGCAAAGATAAATCAAACATCCATAACAGTTATGGAATTATCAGCCGGGGAAGAGATTCGATGATCCTAATCGACCGGCGGCCTGGTTGCATTTTCTGTTGGTCAGCGTAGTCGTCTATGGCCTGGGCGTACTGATGGCCGTCTATCACGGCACAGTTCTGAACCTGGCGGCCAGAATAGGCATATTGCTTTCTTAGCGCAATTGCGATTTCAGCATCGGAATACAGGATTTTTCTATTTCTGTGCGCCGTGTATTCGATGTGAACTTGCCCCTCCCAAGATCTTTCGCATACTATTAGGTCAATCAGAGACCCATGATGCGATAGCGATGGACAGCCAACCGCACGTATTCATCAGTTCAAAAATGCAGGAACTTGCCCCGGAACGTCGGGCACTGCAAGAGCTTCTCCCTACTCTTGGACATGACCTTGTCAAACTGCGTGCCTGGATCTTTGAAGGCGATGCCCCGGCCAGCGACAAACCGATCCGAGAAGTTTATCTGGAAGCTTTACGCAGTTCAGTCTTGTACATCGGTCTGTTCTGGCACGACTACGGGGAGTGGACACTAGACGAATTCGAGCGCGCCAGCGAATGGGGTATCGACCGTCATATCTATGTGAAGAATGTTGAACCCGAGAGACGTGATTCTCGTCTACAGGATTTTCTCGATAAGCAAGGTGATGTTCGCTTTGGCATTACCGCACGCTGGTTTACCGATCTCGATGATTTGCGTGACCAGGTCTCAAAGTCCGTCGAAAAGTGGCTGCTAGACCGACAGATCGCCCATCACAGCGCGACGAGCGCGATCCTTGCTCATATCGTCGATGATGTCCCGGATCTTCCTCGACGCCTCATTGGACGCGAAGACTTAATCGATGAAGTCCAGGCACTGCTGAACGACGGCCAACGAGTCGTCCTGCAAGGCCTGGGAGGAATTGGCAAATCGGCGCTGGCGGCGACCATCGCGGCACAGTTTATTGATCATGGGCCCGTAATCTGGATCAAGGCGGGCGATGCGGATGCCAGTGCGCTGTTTGAAGCCCTGGTGCGCTTGTTCGATGCCCAGGGGCAGATGGCAGGTAAAACCGGAGACGAACTGATCCAAGCGCTTCGCCATATTCTGGCGGGAACAAAAGCCTTGCTGGTCTTGGATGATGCCTGGAATGGGAGCGCCCTGGCCGAACTGATGCGCGCTGTTCCACGTCGGATGTCCGTCCTGGTGACATCGCGGCAACGCTTCCCGTTGGACGAGATCATTGAGGTAGGCGAACTAAGTCCAGATGAGGCACTTGAACTGCTCGGCCATCACGTCCGGCGACGCGATTTCAAGTCCGATCCAGATGCAGCCCGCTTATGTGAATTGCTCGGCTATCATGCCTTCGCCCTGGAAATTGCCAGCAAGACGCTTAAAGTCTACAACTTAACACCCGCAGCGCTGTTACAACGGATCGAAGATTCTCCCCACGACCTCACCATGCCCGCCAATTTCGGTGAACTGGGCCGCAGCGGCATCAAATCGCTGCTGGACACGAGTGTCAACGCGCTCGACAAGGATCTGTATGACACCTTTATCACGTTCGGCGGGATGTTCGAACCATCATCCACAGCGGAACTGTTGGCGCGGACAATGGGCCTGGAGGAAGCCTTAGTCCTGGATCGTTTGGAACAGCTTACCCTTCGTGGCCTGGCGAATCCGCGCGCATACAAAGGCCTGAGCTACTATCGTTTGCATGACCTCGCCTATAGTTACGCCCGGACCATGTTCCTGAATAAAGGTCTGAAGTACGATCCCGCGATCATCGCGTGCCGGGATTATGCCGCCCATCACAAAGATGATCTGGATGCCCTGGACATTGAACAGAGTAACCTCCTGGAAGCCGCAGAAGCTGCCAACCAACTTGATCGACCTATTCTGGTCGAGATCATGCGCCTGTTGACGGTTGACGGGCCCTACTTCGCGGCGCGAGGCCATACCACCCTTTCATTACGACTGATGGAGCAGGCGATCACCACAGCCAGGGATATGCAGCAGATCGAAACCGCGCATTATCTCCTGAGCCGCCTGGGCAATACCTATGTCGATTTCCTCGGTGACTATCCGCGCGCCCTGAAGACCTATCAGGAAGCCCTGAATCTGGCACGGATATTGGAGAATCGTCAGCGTGAAGCCATCTTGCTCACCGTGATCGCAAAAGTGCGTTTCCTGCAGAAGCAAGCCGACAGCGACGATTATTACGAACAGGCCGAGGCCATTGCGCGGACATTGGACGATCCATTCGCCCTCAGCTTTGTATTGCATCATCGCGGCTACCAGTGGCTCAATCGACCCGATCCAGATTACCGCCGCTGCTACGAGCTGTCGCACGAGGCTGCGCGCATTGCTTCCCAGCATGAATTACATGAAATCTACTTCCACTCGCTGATCAATCAAGGGGCGGCGGAATTCGAGATGGGACAAGTTGCCGATGCGCTCGTCACTCATCAGATGGCTTACGGATTGGCCCAGAAACAGGGTAATCAGCCCTGGATGGCATCCGCCTTGCAGTCCATGGGCGAGGATTATGACCATTTACAGGCATATGACCAGGCGCAGTCTTCACTGAACAAAGCTTTAGAGTTGTGGCGTCAATCGGGTGGCGAGGCGCAGGCAGCCACGTTAACAAAGTTTATGAAAGAGAAAAATTATCCGGTACAGCTGGAACAGGGGGAATAGCATGTGCAAACGCAAGTTGAGTGTGATGATGGCGGTAATTCTGCTACTTCTCAGTGTGCCCCTGACTACGCTCGCCCAGCGTGGCGGGCAGGATCTCAGCGAAAGCAACTGCGCATTAACCCCGGATCAGATCATGGGACAGGCTTTCTCATCGACCGCCGGGGCTGTAGGCGAAACCAGCAACAAGGGTCTGACACCGCAAGGAGAGGACATTGAGGCTAACGGTCTGGATGCCCAGGCTAGATGGATCATGATGAATCTGCCGTATGCTGCCGGTGGTCGTGAGCCGGTCGCGATTCTCGTGATTGATGACTTTTCCGATGATGGGACCGGCAGTAGGCCTCCCTCACACGGTTGGCTGGTGATGCAAGTTCTGGAGCAGTTGCAGGCCCAATTGCCGGGCAACCTGGCCGACAAGATTAGATTGACCCGCGTAAACATCGCTGATGAAGTCGGTTACCAATCCGACTTCATCCAGCCTGCCGTCGAGCGCGCCATGAATACCCTGGCGGAGGCAGGTATCACGCGTTTTGTACTCAATATGAGCTTCGTTTTCATACCCTGCGTGGATACGGACCTCGGCTTCAACTTTGGCGAGTTTCGCCAGGCCCATCAGAATAACCCCACACGGTCGATTGTTGAACAGGTGGGTGGCAATGTCGCTTATGTCCGCTCCCTGCTTCAGGATTCCAGGATCAGCGTTGTTGAAGAAAACAGCCTGGAAATGACGGACGTGAACAATCTGCGCGGGCAGGGTCGCGTAACCTCTGGACGTCAGATTCCGCCAACGCCTGCACAGGCAAATCCTTCACTGCAACCACAGAATTTGCGTGTGCTGCGACTCTTTAACAACGCTCGTCTACAATCCGATCCTCTGCGCGACTTCCTGCGTCAGACGGCCCGCGGTCGCATCGTTGTACCGGTTGCATCATCCGGCAACTTCAAGCAGCGGCAGCCTTTCTTTCCAGCGCGCTGGCCCGAGGTCATCAGTGTCAGTGCGAATGAAGGTAACGATTTTCGCTTCTGGCTGCAATCCAACAACGCCGCCGTAAGCGTGCCGGGCGCGTGGTTTCTGTTTGATGACGGCGAATATCGAGCGGGTACTTCGTTCGCGGCACCGGTCGTGAGTTTGCTGATTGCAATGGATTTAACTCAATCTCAGCCGAGGTGCGCTTTACGCGGTGGAACATCGGCGCTTGCGCGCGGCAACTATGACAACACTTTGATCGGAGATGTCGTCCGGCAATTCTGCTAAGGCTATCTCACACCGGTGGAATTTGAGGGGCAGCGCTTCATGCAAGCGCCGTATCCTCTCTTAAACTAACGGTTAAACCTGTCCAAATTTTCCAGCGCATTACACTCGTCGCTGAGCGCTTTTTCGTCGTCAAGCTCACAAAGTCAAGCTTAGTGTCTGGTAATGACTTCGCAAGAACTTGAGACGAATAAGAAAGCTGATGATATGATGGCTAGGAATCGTGAAGTGGAGAACTCGATATGAAGAAACCAGGCATCTTACTCGGTGCGCTGGTGGGCGGCTTGGTCTCGCTGCCGCTGCTGGCGCTGTTTTATGTCGGTCAGCAGGTCGCGGGCTTTCCGTTCGTCCCGTTCAACGTATTCAACACCGTACGCGATTTCACCCCCGGCGGGGTGATTACCTTTGTCATTGACCAGATGATCAGCGTCATTACGTCGCTAAACCTGGGGCGCGTCGATACCACCGCCAAGCTAATCGAACAGTCGATGGGCATCTTGATGACGCTGGCGATCATGGTCATCGCGGGGGTGGTCTTCTTCATCGTGATGCGCCGCCAGCAGCACCGCCAGGAATGGATACCCGGCATGCTGCTCGGCCTGATTGTCGGCATTCCGCTGGCGGTACTCACCCTGATCGGCAAACAAGTTCTTAACGCCGACCCCGCCGCCAGCGCGGTGTGGATCGTCGGGCTGTTCGTGCTGTCGAGCTACGGCATCCATTGGGCGTACAACCGCCTGACCTACGCGCTGACCAGCGCCGCACCCGATACGGCGCCGGACGTTCGCGTCGAGCAGATCGACCGCCGCCAGTTCCTGATCCGGTTGGGCGGCGCGACAGCGGCGATCACGGTCGTCGGTGCGCTCGTCGGCTCGATGGCGGGCGAGGGCGGTATGACCACCGGCGCGCTCGGCGGGAACGAAGCAGATCCCAGTGACCCCAGCCTGCCCAATGCGGACGCCTCGGTGCAGCTCGCGCCGGGCACGCGCCCGGAAGTGACAGCGGTCGCCGACCACTACCGCATCGACATTTCGCTTCAGCCGCCGGAGATCGATTTGAATACCTGGAAGCTGCGGTTCGTCGTCAGCGAGACCAGCTACCGCGACAAGACCCTCGCCGAACTGACGATGGACGACCTTCGAGCACTCCCGTCAATAGAGAAGTACATCACGCAGGGCTGCATCTCCAACCCCATTGCCGGAGGCTTGATCAGCACTGTGCTGTGGAAGGGTGTGAGTATGCAGGAGGTGTTGAAGAAGGTCGACCTGCCGGAGAACACGACCCATCTGCTGATCACAAGCGCGGACGGCTTCTATGAGACCGTGTCGCTGGAGGAGATCAACGGCAATCCCTGGGTCATGCTGGCATATGACTGGGGGGGGGAGCCGCTGCCGGTGCGCAACGGCTTCCCGCTGCGCATCCACATCCCCGACCATTACGGGATGAAACAGCCGAAGTGGATCATGAAGATCGAAGCGCTCGACTACGACCTGGACGGCTACTGGGTCGAACGTACGTGGGACAAGCAGGCGTTCGTGCGCGCCACTTCGGTGATCGACACGGTGGCGACCGAAAACGTGATCACCGACGGCGACCAGAAGCTGATCCCGGTCGGCGGCATCGCCTGGGCGGGCGCGCGTGGCATCTCGAAGATCGAAGTCAGCGTCGACGACGGCGACTGGACGGAAGCCGAATTGCGCGAGCGGCTCTCGGATGAGTCTTGGGTGATCTGGCGCTACAACTGGCAGTTCGATGCGGGATCGCACAAATTCGCCGTGCGCTGCTACGATGGAATGGGCAAGATGCAGGTCACCGACCCCGCGCCGGAGCATCCGAGCGGCGCGACTGGCATCCACAGCGTGGACGTGACGGTGGCGTAACGGTATCGGGCAGATCAATTCCCGCATATCTTTCAGACCAAGTTATCAGACTACACCGCCCGGCCTTGCGCCGGGCTTTTTATTGGCTGAACATCATAGGACTGAGCACCAAAGACTGAAGATTAGAGCGCACCAGGTCGCCCAGTAGCCCACCGAACTCAAGCCCGGCAAGCAATAGGCGAGATCCCCGGCCATTTATGATCAGCCGAACCTCGCGGCGCTGCTGCAATCGGCATGATTGCAAATTAGGGATGAAACCTGAAATGGTGCATCAAAGCTCCCAATGGCATTTAACTGCGCGCTCTCGTGCTGGACTTTGATCTTTTCGCTACTTTTTACCCCAAATAACCTCTTGCCGAGGTCCCTTAGCGTGGGTTTTCGTCCGGTTGCTATCAATTGACCTATTTGTCCTCGGCTCGCGCATGGGCGTAATTCTGTCCGAAAAAGTACAACAACCCCTACCACCGCAGAACCTGGCCGCAGCAGCGCCGGGTGGTGCGGCGGTGGTCGAACCGCCGTTGCTGGTACAAGATTTCACGTTGACTAGCCAGAGTGGTCAGCCCTTAAGTTTGAGCGAACTCCGCGGTCGGCCCGTGCTTCTATTCTTTGGCTATACCCATTGCCCGGACGAGTGTCCACTGACGTTGGCCGACTTTACCCAGGTTAAGAGCCAACTGGGTGACTTGGGCGAGAAGATTCATTTCCTCTTGATCAGCGTCAATGGTGAGCGGGATACCCCGTCGGTCGTGGCTGATTTCCTCTGGCGCTTCGATGGCAGCTTTGTGGGTATGACGGGTGACCCGGACAGCCTGCGTCAGCTTGGCAAACAGTTTGGCTTGATGTTTGAGGCTGTCGTCTTGGGTAACGATGGCTCTCAACGACCTGCCACTAATCAGGACGAGAATTACTTCGTTAGTCATATCTCCCCCTCGTTCCTAATCGATCAGGATGGTTACCTCAGCCGTGTGTTTTTTTATGGCACCAAGGCGGTTGTGATCGCCAGCAACCTCCGGCAGTTCCTGGATATGGAGTGACTGCTCGCCTGGTAGGAAAAATGCATCACGATTCCCCAATTACCGAACGCTCACAGATGAACAGGATCCACCATTGGGATGTGATTATCCTGTCGTGTATGTCCTGGAGAGCCCCTTTTCAACTGAACAATCACGTCTATGACTTAACAGAATTACCCGTAATGTCTCAAATGTTATGGCGAGATAACATTTTCACCGAAGCCGCATTCAGCCGGGAAAGGTTTTTACAATCGGGCAGCCCGTTGAAAAACACATTACAGAAGGTTACAAGCGCAGGTACTCTGACAGCCGCTTCGTTTATTGCTTGCGAAACACCATCGCTCCAGTCTGTTCTGCACATCAAAGAGATCGACATCAAGATGTGCCTGACGACGCCATTCCGCCGCTGGCGATCCGCCCGTACCCGATCAAGCTGACCGACCGCATCTCGCACCAACGGCTGGTGCGCACCAGCTTTATCGATTATACCCGCGCGATTATTCTGGTGGCGGAGCGGCGCAATCCCCGCACGGGCGAGGGAGAAATCATCGCGGCGTCCCACCTGTGCAAACTGCATGGTTGCGACACCAGTGGTTTTACGCTGGTCATCAGCGATGCGTGGCATAACAAGGGACTCGGCACGGAGATTCTCCTGCGGCAGATGGAGATTGCGCGGGTGGAAGACGTGCATCACCTTCAGTCGACCATGCTGTCGGAAGCCGATCACATGCGCCACATCTTCGAGAAGTATGGCTGAGGTGTGCATCAACTGCCGGACAGCCCGGCCATGCGCGCCGAGATTGATTTGTAATCCTTCAATAGCAAAGGGCGGTTCATCTACCGCCCTTACGCAGCCTGTATCTTTAATTCGGAGTCAGCACCGCCCGGTAGCGTACCTTACCCTCACGCAGCCGTGCATGGGCCGTGTTCACATCGTCAAGCGCATAGCATTCGGTCATTGGGCGGATATTGTGTTGAGCCGCCAGATGCAGAAGCTCCTGAAAATCGAGGCGGGTGCCGATCAAACTGCCGATGATACGCTTTTCGTAAGCCAGTAGTTGCACCGGTATAATGGGCAGCGGGTCGGCGGTGAGGGCGGTAAGCACTAAGGTTCCTTGCGGCAGCAAGCCGTGTATCGCGCCGTTAATGGCCTCTGTGTTGAGAGTGGTTGACAGCACTACATCCGCCCCGCCCATTGCCAGCAGCTTGCTCCCTGCCTCAGCTCCGGCCCCATTGATCGTGTGATCGGCTCCCAGTTGTTTGGCTGTGGTCTGCTTAGACTCGGTGGATGTAATGGCAATCACCTCAGCGCCCATCGCTTTGGCAATCGGAATCGCCAGGTGTCCCAGGCCGCCGATACCCAGAATCGCGGCACGTTGGCCGGGGCGCAACGCCGCGTTTTTGAAGCCGGCATACATGGTTAATCCGGCGCACAGGAACGGCGCAGCATCGACAAATTCGATTGCATCGGGCAGAGGAATAGCGTAATCCGCAGCAACGGTAAAGTATTCGGCATAGCCACCGGGTAACGTGACGCCTGCGTGTCGAATATTATGCGTTCTCGAATTTGTAATACAGGTCTGCTCTTTACCCGACCGGCAGTAGTGACAGTGTCCACAACCAAACTGCCAATAGGCGCCTACCCGGTCGCCAGGCTTCAAATGGGTCACTTCTGAGCCAACCTGTGCGACTTCGCCTACGATTTCATGCCCCATAATGAGTGGGAATGGATCATATCCAAAAGCGGCCAGCATCCCGTCCACAATATGAAGGTCGGTGTGACAGACGCCGCATGCTCGCACTTTAATCAAAACATCGTTGACGCCCACTGAAGGATCAGGAACATTCTTGACGACTATCGGGTTTTGAGCTTGTTCGAGTACTGCCGCTTTCATAATTTCACGCTCCTTTTGATTTTTCAAAAAACGCCTATTCATGTGCAGCTACTTGTCAGAAGCCGGGGCAAAACTCCTTTTATTGACCTCTACCGGGATGTTGGCGATCACGCGCCGCATGGTTAACCCAGACAGCGCGCGTTGGGCATCGGCATTCAGCGGATTGATGTACAGGACACGTTCCAAGCAGTAGCGGATTTCTTCGGGGGCCGTCACATGACCGGCTGCCCACATCCATTCCATCTCGTAATTCGAGTCTTCCTGAATTCGTTCACGCAGGAATTGACTGGGGCTGCTCACGGTGAGAACGGGCCGGGTGCGCGGCGCTGACTTGGAGCGTGCTTTGAGGGATTGCATAGCTGTGGTCAGCCGTGACCACCAGCCCTTAACTTCGTCAGGAGCGCCGTATTCTGGAATGGCCGGAAGAGACCGCACCATGTGTTCATGCTCGGCGCGGGCGATGGTCTGGTTAGTGTAGATATCCATAAACTTTACTCCTTTAAGTCGGCTGCATTTTGATGATGTCTACACAATAGCCGCAGGCAGGGTGAAGAGTCGTCCTACCAAAGGAGTATTGCAGCAGGGTATCAGGTGTATTTACGTGCTAGAGGAGGTGCAGCGCCTGAGCGTGGGCAATCGCCTGCGTCCGGCTTTCGATGCCGAGCTTGCCGAAGATGTGATTGACGTGTTTCTTAACGGTGGTGACGCTGATAACGAGTTGGTCGGCAATATCCTGATTGGAATACCCGGCGGCGATCAGGCGCATGACTTCCAGTTCGCGCTCGCTAAGGGGTTCGATCAGCGCTTGATTTGCCATTTCCGCAGCGCTCAGTTGCGCACGATCAGGCTGATTTTGTTCCAGCAGCAGTCGGGCGACGGCTTCGAGTTGAAGTGTTTGACCGTGCTCCCACGCGGCCCGAAACCTCTGCGCGCCCAATAGGTTTTCAAGCTGGCGGCGTGTTTCGTTCAGCAAATCCCACTTGCTCATCCAACCGGTTAACTCACGCGGCCCGGTGAAAGTGAGTCCGAGCAGTTCAGCGGCCCATTCCGGCTGGTCTGCGCGGGCGGCCAGCAATGCCGCAGCGGGCAAACACTGCCACCGGAAAGCGGACCAATGAGCCAGCGTGCCCGTGAGCGCGTCGTGCAAAGCTCGGCTGGCACGTTCGTTCTCGTTCAGGCCACAGGCTGCCACCGCCAGACTTAAATACACCCATTGCACCAGAAGCGTATTTCGGTAGGCCAGACTCTGCTGCCCGATCTCATAAGCCTGTCGATAGTCGCCTCGCAAACTCGTAAGCAGGCTCAGCCATGCATCTGGGTAATTTCTGAACACGTTGTAGGTTTGTTCGTCAAAAACGCGACTTTCTGCTTGTAGTTCCTCTAGTGCCAGCGCGAACTCGCCCTGCAGAAACAGGGTTACACCTTTCGACGTTTTCAGAAGCCGATACCAGGGGAGGTTCGTGATCTCCTCCTGAATGTCGAGTGCTTCATCGATTAGCTGGGTCGTCTCATTCACGTTCCCCA
>JAIOHO010000216.1 GCA_019912905.1 Anaerolineae bacterium | reverse complement strand
GCCAACGACATCCCTGACTATGCCCCATCCTGGCGCTGCGACACGACGAGGGTGCTGTTTACCTCCGACATCAGCGGCAACCCGGACATCTTTGATGCCGACGCGCTGCCGATCCGCGAACCAGGCATCGCAGTAGACCTTCAGGCGGAACAACTGACCCACGATGAAGCCGATGACATCTATCCACTGGGCGCGCCGGTCGAAGAAAATGCCAGCCGTGAAGGACAGTTTCCCGCGGTGGGCCTGGGCGAACAGACGGTGTTCCTGAATCCCGACGCATCGATTACACCGGTAGACCTGTCGCGTGAATCCGCCAGCGTCGATTGGGAACCCATCGACAGTTGTTCCATCGCCGGCGCTTTCTCCCTCGAATCCGGCGGGACGCTGGCGCTTCTTCAGGTGGGATCGCTTTGGCCTGAACATCGTGCAGGGGTTGGGGGATTATCTCAACCCCTGTCGTTCACCCAGGGCGGAATGGGCGGTGTGCACCAGTAACCGTGCCGCAGCCTCGGTGCCCGGTTTCGCGCTCCGATCCGGGCGCTTGTGTTTAGCCTTTGGTGGCACCGGCGGTCAGACCGCGAATGTAATAGCGCTGGAGGAGCAGGAACAGGATGATGATCGGCACGACCGTGATCAGAGAACCGGCCATGCGGACATTCCACTGGATGACCGCCTGTAAGTCCAGATCGCGCAGCTTGAGCGGCAGAGTAAACCAGTCTTCATTGTTGATCAGGATCGACGGCAGGATATAGCTGTTCCAACTGGCGATAAAGTTCAGAATACCGACAGTCGCGATAACCGGCGCTGACAGGGGTAAGTAGATGCGCGCGTAAATGCCCCATTCGCTGCATCCATCCACACGAGCCGCGTCATGCAGTTCGTTGGGCAGCGAGCGGAAAAAATTACGAAAAAAGAAGATCGCAAACGGCCCTGCCCCGTTCACCATTGGCAGGATCAGACCCGCGTAGGTTGCGGCCTGACTCGCATTGCTTCCTCCCAGACCCAGCGCCCGAACCAACTGAACCAGCGGAATCAGAACCGAGACGCCCGGCACCAGCAGGACGCCCAGAAAACCGAGGAAAAAAATCTCCCGCCCTCGGAACTGCGTCTTGGCAAACCCATACCCGGCCATCGAATACACCAAAATAATGCACAAAACCGTGGCGACGGAAATGATTGCACTGTTGACCGAATACTGGAAAAACTCAAGCTGGTTCCAGGTGTTGATCAGCACGTCAAGCTGCGCGTGATTGGGAATGAGTGATTTGTTGGCGTACACCTCGCGGTTTGGCTTCAGCGCCGATGAAATCATCCACAGGAACGGATAAACGCTGATCACCGCATAAAACGTCAGAATGACGTAATAAAACGCCTTGCTGGGCAGATACTTTCTCACAGAATTCATCTCGGTAAACCTCAGGTCTGCGAGCGGAAGAATCGCAGATTGGTGATCGCGACGATGAAAGCCAGCACAAACAGCGTCCAGGACATGGCGCTTGCCATGCCTAACTGCCGCTGGTCGCCAAAACCGTAGTTAAATATCTGGAGGCCCACCACGCCGGTATGACCCGCCGGGCCGCCGTTGGTCATCAGATAGACCTGCTCGTACCCCTGGATGGAACCGTTAAAGCTGGTGATGACGATGATGACGGTGATCGGTCGCAGCAGCGGCCACACGA
>JAIOHO010000018.1 GCA_019912905.1 Anaerolineae bacterium | reverse complement strand
TTTTCGTCCCCATCCGGGCTGGTCAGGAGGATTTTCGTCCAGCGGCGGAACTGCTCGCGGTCTGCGGGGGGGATACCCAGCATTTCGGCAATCACGGTGATGGGCAGCGGAAAGGCATAACTGGCAATCAGGTCGGCCTCGCCGTGATCGCCCATTTCGCGGAGCAGCGAGTCGGCAATGGCATGGATGCGCGGGCGCAGATTTTCCACCATGCGCGGCGTAAAGGCTTTGTGGACCAGTGCGCGCAGCCGCGTATGATCGGGCGGGTCGATGTTCAGGAGGTGGTGGTTGATGACTTCCCAGGGATCATCCTGCGCGGGTTCCGGCCACCAGCGTTCCGCCAGGTCCTTTGGCAGACTCTTGTGGATTTCCTTCCCGAAGCGGCCATCTTTGAGGAAGGCCGCACAGTCCTCATAGCGGGTCAGAATCCAGATCGGATTCCCGCTGTGGGGGCCAATCGCCCGGTGGACTGGGTCTTCCTGACGAATGCGGGCATAGATCGACTGCGGATTGGCGCGTGCCGTGTCCGACCAGAAATCGTATACGCGGGCTGCATCCATCTGGGTTCCTCCACGATCATCGCCGATTGTATATCCGTACGTGCTGCACGGCCTGCCGGTTGCATGTTATCATAGCAGGGGGTTGTTCAGGAGGAAACCATGGCTTATTTACTGCTGCGTCTGCTGGTCAATGCACTGTCCATCGCCGTAATCGCACGCTTTTTGCCCGGCATTCATGTGGCGACCAACGATCTGACGGCATTTATTTTGATCGGGCTGGTGTTTGGCGTCATCAACGCCCTGCTGAAGCCGATCATCACCCTGCTCACCTGTTCACTTGTGGTGCTGACGCTCGGCCTGTTTATCCTGGTCATCAATGGGCTGATGCTGTGGCTGACGGCGGCGCTGCTGCCGCAGTTGTTCCAGATCGACAGTTTTGGCTGGGCGATCCTGGGCGGCATCATCATCAGCATTATCAATATGGTGCTGGAATCTGTCATTGGCGACCGGGACGGCAGTTCCAAGGTCGAGGTCCGGGTGGACCGCTAAGTTTGCCTTGACACTCGGTAGACCCGGCTATACAATGCCGTTACCGAAAGGGCCTGTAGCTCAGCTGGGAGAGCGCTACAATCGCACTGTAGAGGCCAAGGGTTCGAATCCCTTCAGGTCCAAGTCACGAAAACTAGGCATATACGAATCATCCGGGAACGGGAACGTGTAGTAGAGCGTTCCCGTTCCTTCTTTTATGACGATCTTCGCCACAAACTGCTGAATAATCCGCCGCACCAGCGCCTTGTCCTCGCCTTCGAGCGCCTCGCGCATGTAGCAAATCCAGCCTTCGAGGGCCTCATCACTGATGTGCGCGATCTGACCCGGATCGACCTGTAAGGCTTCCAGTATCGCCAGTTCCGAGAGCAGTTCTTCTTCCTCACGGCGGCGTTCGTCGTAACGCTGCTGGAGATGTTTGGCATAGCCCATGTTCTCAATCGCATCCATGATGTTTTCCAGCGATTTCTTCACTTCCGCGAGTTTGTCCTCAAGCACGGCGATGCGTGTTCCGGCATCACTGCTGCGCTCTTCTAGTGACTGCGCGATATTCTTCGCCAGTGGTCGCAGGTTCTCAATGGTCAGCACATGCGCCAGCAGGTTTTCGATCACGGTCTGGTCAAGGGCTTTGGTGCTGACTCGCTTTGCCTCACACGCATGACCGCGTGAATTCTTCATAGTCGAGCAGATGAAGAAGGTGTAACTGCCGCGCTTGCCCTTCTTGCCGGGGATGCTCTCGACATTCATTGGATGCTCTTCGCCTTCTACATGTCCGCAGACGACGAGGCCAGACAGCAGATACTTGCTCCCAACTCGGCGCGGCTCAAGGTTGCGATCCACCTGCCTGCCGTTGTGTTTTTTGGCGTTCTCCGCCTGGCGCTTCTGCTCCGCTTCAAACCACTCATGCGGAATCAGCGCCGGGACAAATTCCTTATACAGCTTGCCCCCGTAGATGATGTCGCCGGTGTAAATACGGTTGGAGAAGAAGGTGTCATAGCCGTTGATGTTCTTGAAGAGGCGCGTCGCCTTATGAATTTCTCCGTAGCTCGCGCCTTCATGCCGCATCTGCCACGCGAGATAGCAGCGCTCCCACATCTCCGGGTCAGGCACAAGGCGCTGCACGATGCGCGGCTCGCCGGATTTACGCCCTTTCTTGCGCTCGTATACACCCACCTGCACTCGCTCACCCTTGAAGCCCGTCGGCACACCGCCGGGACGGATACCCAGATAGCCGCCGGTGCAGTCCCAGTCAGGATTGTATCTGAGGAATTCCGGGTCGTTATCCCGCGTGCCGACAAGCTGAGCTAGCCCGCGTTTAGCGTTCTGAGAAATTTCTTCGAGGTCCTGTTCATCTTTCCACTGCTGGAAGGCTTCGATGAGCGCATCCACAGCGGCATTGCCCGTGTTGGCGGATGTCACCAGGTCAACTATCGTGATGGCACGCAGCCGCAGGTCGGTCTTGATGTTAGTCGCTTCGATGCTGTCGCGTCCGAGCCGATTGGACTTCCAGAAAATCACACCGAAAGGATTCTCGCGGCTGGCTTTTTCGCGCTTGTAACGGTCATTGATATGCTTGAAACGGCGGCGCAGATCGGAGAGCAGCTCTTGTAAAGCATCTCGCTTGTCGGTGTTGGATGACAGTTTCGACTCATCGACGTAGAGCTTATCCAGGACGAGATTGTGATGCTGGCAGTATTCGCGGGCGACATCGACCTGCTGAGCGACGCTACGATCCTGTTCATCCCCACCTGAATCCCGGCAGTAGGCAACGACATGCGTGCCGGGCGGCAGCGGGCAGTCCTGCCGGATGAGGTGAAGGTAGCGGTTGTCTGAGTTCATGACACATCCTACTTCAAAGCTGGTTTGACATTTTCTTCCCAGAATTCTTTGTATTTGTTTCGAACAACTTGTACCTTCTCGCGCCGCAGTTCCACAAGCTGATCTGGGGTCAGTCCATCAAAGGTCAAGCCATATTTTGTGAAATAATGATTGTCCGCCGTATTGCAGAAGTTGCAGGCTGTCACCATGTAATCTGGATTATCCCTTTCAGAATGTCCCTTTGGCAGCAGATGATCAACCGAGAGTGTCAGCCAGACTTCAAATGATGTCCTTCCATCAGCACCGCAGTATCGACAAGTGTAATCGTCACGCCGATAAATGCGATGGCCGTAACCTCTCAAGGAGTCGGTGAAAGTGGTCATTGGTATTTCCTTTACGAGATCACTTCACTTTGGTGGATGCAGACCGAAAAAGACCCAGTTGGCGCGAGTGCCAAGCATCCGATCCCGATTGATTTTCAGGCATCGTATGGTTGCTCTGCCAACAGGTGTCAGCCCTCGGAGAACAATCCCATCCGGCATCCACTCAAAGTGTTCTGACCAATTCTGGGTACGTGGATTGAACAAGGATACACGTTCACCAGTTTCAGGATCGACAGCCGAAGTTGCACGAGCCTTGCTCATGTTGCAGTTCGCACAGGACAAACACAGGTTCTCGAGAGAGTCACCACCGTCCGGGTCAATATGATCGACGTGCATTGCCTGTCCGGTGATACGCTGCGAGGTCTGGCAGTATTCACACAGGAGATTGGCACGTTCATGGACACGGCGTACCAGTTCCGCCCATGACAGATCACTCATCAGCTGGTTTCAAATCATCCAGACTGATCGAATAGCCTCGTTCAGTTAAGTATTTCATCGCCTGCGACTTGCGAAGCGTCAGCTTATCGCCGCGTTCAACCAGATCCTTCAGCTCTTGGTATTCAGCCGTTGTAATAGTGCCCCGCTGATTTCTGGTCAAGAGTTCTGAGATACGCTTTTCCAGTGCTTGCTGCATTTGCTCACGGGCGATGGTCCAGAGGGTATCGTCAGACAGATACGCCATCGCCTTCAATTCTTCCTTTTCGTCATCGGGCAGATCAAAGAGCGGCTGATCGAACGCTCCTTCCAATCGTGTACGGATGACGTCATCGACAGACAGCGATTTCTGCTGTGCAACCTGCTGTGCCTTTTGGTACAGACTGTCCGGAATTGAAACGGTGTAATCGCTCATGCGCTTCTCCATCAGAACATCTAATCTATTTTACACTAATCCCGCCATTCCGGGTCAACCATTGTCGGGTCATAATCCAGCGAGAGCTTGTGTTCGATGAGGGATTTCACCCGCTGCTGCGTTGAGGCAGGTAAATCCTTCCATATGTACTGAAGCACTTTAATCTCAGGTCGTATTCGCGTAACTTCATTGGCGTGTTTCATCTGCATTTCTGCGATCAACTCGTTTGCCAAGGTACGAGCCAATCCAGGATTCGCCAGATCAATCCCAGCCAGAAGATTCTCCGGGTTTTGCCGCATTTCCTGTATTGCTTCGCGTCGTTCTGGCTGGTCAATCATAGCTTCCAGTACACCAAGAACGGCATCCTGCTTTTCTGTTGGCAGCACATCGAACATTTCCGCAAGATAATCTGCTCGGATCGAATGTGCCGACGGTTCGGGTGGAATATATCCTGCCAGCCGAAACAGGCGCAGAGCATCAACATCAAGTGCTTTCGCTACCAGTGATAACGTCCGGGCATCGGGGTCTTTTGCGCCTTTTTCCTCTCCTACCTTCAACAGATTACGAATGGCAGACTCTGACACCCCTGCGGCAGCAGCTAATGACCGGTTGGTATGGTCGTGTTTCGCCATCAAATCCGCGATAAAGCGTCCGAGAGTGCTTGCAGTTGAAGGCATGTAAAATTCGTTTCCTTACCTCGTTGATCCAGCTTGTTTTATATTATACTCGCACAGACACCGTTTTCTGAAACGCAGTCGAAAAAGTGCTTGACAAAACTAACGCAAATATGGTATTTTCTGAAAAGCTGCTATGCGTTATTCAGAGCGCGTATAGCTGTAGGCGCACTTCGCGCTTATTTTTTCGATCAAATGCGTTTCAAAAAGCGCATTTATGACTTTTTAGAATTGAGTAGATTGGTGCATCATGGCGAAACGTCGCGGGCGGAAGCCCCAATCCATCCCGATGAAGATCGGCAACGATCCTGCCCTGTGGCGCTTCGCCAGCTTGCAGGAAGCCCTCGAAGCCAATACTCATCTGATTGCGCGGCTCATCCAGGCAGGTGCAGAACAGGCGCAGGCGGAAGGGCGCGGCGAGGTTGAAGGGTTAGAAGCAGTTCCTGTACCGGAGAACGCTTGATGAGCGCGTCTCTTTTTTTCGTCAGCCTGTCCGTATCGAGTCCGTACAGCCGGAGGAACCATGATTAAGCGTATCGAATTCAGTCTCAACCTGGACGACCCACGTGAGGCGGCGATCTACCGCGCCCTCAAACCCTCGCTGCGCTACCGACGCGCCGGGGCCGTCATCCGCCAGGCACTGGACAGCCTGCTCATCGGCGACGATGTTCAGCCCAAACCCCAGAGTTCTATCCATCAGGAGAACCAGCATGAGCAAGCGTAACACGAAGAATACTGCGCTGCCGGGCAGTACACTCACCATCGGGTTGGACATCGGCTACGGTGTGGTCAAAGCCGTGACCGCTGACCAGGTGGTCATGTTCCCCTCCGTTATGGGTCACGCCCGCGAGATCAAGTTCCAGCAGGATGAAATCGCCAACCGGCATCCCGGCGATCAGATCAGCGATGACGAAGGCGCGTGGTTTGTGGGCGATCTGGCGCTGGGTCAGCTTCCGCCCGGCGAACTGCTGCGTTTGCGCGGACGTACCGCCAACGAGTCCACGATGGGCAATGCCTTCCGGCTCAGGCTGGCGAAAGCTGCCATCGGTAAACTGATGTCAGGGATGTGGAACCAGGATATTGTCCACATCCGCATTGCCACTGGCTTGCCAACTGACCACATGCGCGATGCCGCCGAACTGAAAACCTCCCTGCTGGGTCAGCACCTCATCAAAACGGATACCGCCGATCTCGTCGCCAACGTGACTGAGGTGATGGTCATGCCACAGCCCTACGGCACGATTTATGCCGCCACGCTGACCGAGAACGGCGAGATCAATCGCGATCACGCTTACCGCCGTACCGGGGTGTGTGATGTGGGTACGTACACGGTTGACCTGGCGCTGGACGATGAAGGTGAATTCGTAGATGCCGAAAGCGGCAGCGTGGAAAGCGGTGTCTACACCGCCCAGGAGCGAATCGCCGCGATGCTTGAACGGGACTACCGCGAGAAGATGCCCTTCAGGATTGTCGAGGAAGTTCTCAGAAACGGGATTTTCCACGCCAACGGCCAGCCGGTGGACTACCGCGAGAGTGTTGAAGAGGCGCTCACGCCCCTGCGAAGTGCCACCTTGAATCTGCTGTCGGAGAAATGGCAGCGAGGCACGATTGTTGACGTGATCTATCTGTCTGGTGGCGGCGCCGAACTGGTGTATCAGGACATCGCCGACGCCTATCCGCAGACACAGCTTGTAACCGACTCGCAGCTTGCCAATGCCCGCGGCTATCTCAACTACGCTCGCTTTGCTTCCCACCAGGAGGCGGGCGGATAGGCAGAAGGGGTGTCGGTCTGGTTCGGACGCGATTCGGACTGCTTCGGACACCCTGGAAAGGTGAAACAAGCATGGCAAAGCAGAAACGGGCAACGGCGACGGTGAAAATGACCTACAGCGAAGATGCTGACCTGATCGCCTGGTGGAACCGCATCCCACGCGGCAGCCGCAACGCAGTGATGAAGGACATGATGCGCGATTATATCGAGCGTCAAGGCGGTGGTTATCGTCCGATCCTGCCGCGCAATGTGCCTCAGCCTTTCGATCCGGCGCGTTTCACCCAGGTCTGCGACGACACCGCCTGGATAAGAGGGGCACTGATGGATTTGCCGGGCTATGTCGAGCGGGTCATCCAGCATGTGGTTGCCATCACGCCGGGGAATGGAGTACCTGCTGGGAACGACATAGTACAGCGCAATGAAGTGTCTGACGATGCCGCTGAGCGGCGGGAACAGCGCATGAAGAAGGCAAAGTGGTGACGGTATCGCGTGTTTGCAGTCGGACGATATACAAGCCATATGGCAGGACGCTCCGCCTCCTGCCGGGTGCTGCGTCGAGGCGCAGCACCCATCTCAGACCCCGTATGGGTATCGTGTGATGACCAGAATGTCCACACGGGGTCTGAAGCGAGCTAAATCCAGCTCGCTCCTCATGCGCCGGAGGGGCTGGTGCAGCCCGCACAGCGAGCCGCACCAGTGCGACGGTGCAGAGCACCCGCTGCACCGGTCAGCATGGTTTGCCACGCCGACCGAGCGCACCTCGTCCCGATCTGCGCTAAGAGCTGCACCACATCCCGGCAGCAGACCGGCATGGTGGAATGGCCTGCGGCACACGATCTGGAATTGAAATCGAGGAGAGGTTAATCCATGAACCACCGTCAGACGGTGCAGGCAGTCGCCCGACGGCTGCCCCATTTACAGCGGCATACAGTCGCCGAAGTGCTGGAAGTCGCCGCTGAAGTCTGGGCGGCGGAACTGGCACAGCGCGGTGGCACAGTGACCGTCGCCAACCTGGGCAGGCTGTATGTCGAAGCCCAGCAGATGCAGGTCGGCGGCGCAGTTCGTGAAAAGTTGAAAGCTCAGTACGGCACAGTACCGGCGACCATCCGGCGGTTGTACTACCGCTTTCGTCCGTCGAACTGGCTGAGAGATTTAATCGAGGAGGCGTATGAGCAAACGCAGGAAGAGTGACCTGTATACCGAACGCCAGACGGTCAGCCTGACGCCAGAGCAAATGCGGCGTTTGCGCGAACTGCGTTCAGTGCGAGCACGCAAGGACGGGCGGCTGATCTACATCACCGACCTGATCCGGGATGCCGTCAATTACTACCTGGCGGCCCAGGAGGATTTACCTGGTTCGCGGCGGGCGATTGCGAAGGGCGTTGAGGTAAAAGTGGATGCGCTGGACGAGAAGGTCGAAACCTTGACCGGGACGCTCAACGACTTCATCGAGCGCGTGACACGACGGCGGGGACAGTAACACATGGATCATAGACAGATGTGTGTTTCCAATCTGCGCTACAAGCGCCCGACCGCCGATGAGGGCAAACGCATGAAGCATCTGCTCGGCTACCTGACTTACCGTGACAGCCGCGACCAGGGCGCAAAAATGGTGGCCGGGCAGGAGCGCTGGGTCGATCACGGTATGGGTGGTTCGGTGGCGGCAATCGCCCAACGCTGTGACGACCTTCGCAGCCAGCATGTGCTGACCTTTTCGCTGGTCGTCAATCCCAACCCGCAGCTTGTGGCGATGATCCCGCATGAGCAGCGGGAGCAGTTCATGCGGGAATTAACCGAGCGCACGGTGGATGGTTTCTTTGAAGCGCGAGGGCTGGATACCGGCTGCGAATACAGCTATGTGCTCCATCACCGTGAGAGCGACGATCCGCAGGCACCAGGAATGCACAATCCGCATACCCATGTGGTGCTGCCGGGCACGGTCTGGAGCGAGGAATACGGCGAACGTATCAACCTGTACTTCTCGCAGAGCAAAAAGGTGGATCACATCGAGATGCTGCATGATGTGACCGAACAGCACATGGCAGACATCCTGGATCGTTATGTTGGGCTGAACTGGGAACGGCGCTTTGATGCGCTGGAAGCACTGCGCGAGGAGCAGAGGCAGATCGCCCAAGCTGAACCGCACGGCTATCACATCAGCGAGGATGGGCTTGAAATACCGTTCTGGGGCGGTGTGCGCCAGATGGATGAAGAGAACTGCGCCGTCGGTTACTACATGCCGTTTGCGGATGAGGACGGCGAAATCAGCCTTCAGTTTCGCCCGGTTGCGGCAGGGCTGGATCGGCACTATGCCGGACAGTTGAGCGCTGTTGTCGCTGAGCGATTGAACCAGTATCCCGACGATCATCTGAGGCTCTACCAGGAGACAATCCGCATCATGCTCGAAGAGGAACACGAGGACATCCAGCCGCCGCAGCCGACAGTCGCGCGGTCATTCGATATTGACCTGTAAACGGAAACGGGGTGTGCTGCTGCCGCTAAACACAAGCACACCCCGAATCATCATACGAAAGTGAAGAAAGTATGCCACAGAATACACCCATCAGCAAGACGGACGAAAGCATAAAAAATCGTCGGGCATTTCTGCGCAGCCTCTACGGTTCTGCAC
>JAIOHO010000215.1 GCA_019912905.1 Anaerolineae bacterium | reverse complement strand
GGTTACGAGTATATGGTCAGCCGGGGCAAGGATGCCCACCTCATCAACTTTGGCACGGAGGTTCAGCCATGAACGAGCATATTCTCGGCATATCAAGTTACGGGTCTCATCGAGTGAAGCACCCTCAAACCGGGCAGATGGTCTCAGCGTACAAGTTGGGATACACCAGCGGGGCAAGCGCGGTGCTGATGGCGCTCTACGGTAATCAGGCGCAGGATGTATCGTCCAAACACGCCCGCTACCACTACGTGCAAATTCACGCTGAGGTCACGGTGCGACATGGTTACATCCTGCTGAAAGTGAACGATGACCAACTGACTCGCTCCGAAGCCATCACCAGCCAGCGCCACCGCCCGGCGGTGTATCGCTGGCTAGACGGCGCTTGGCAGGAATTCCCCAACATCCGGTCTGCTCAATATCAACCGATCATCGAGCGCACCGGCCCGAACTTCAACCCCACCAGTTTGTTGATTGCCACCACCGGCGGCGGCAAAGAGTCCGCGACGGTTGGCGTGATCACGGCGGAGAAGAGCCAGCGCGAGGGTCAGCGCGAGGCGTGGTGGTGGCTGCATGGCGACACCTATCCGCACCGCGACCTACTGAAACGCTGGGGCTGTCGCTGGAGCAAAAAGCGACGCTGTTGGTACTATGTTGGTGAGACACTGCCCGACGCGGTGCAGGCGTTGATTGACACGCCTTCTGATGATGCACCATGTTCAGATGAAGAAGCGACGGCAATTCTGGGTGTGGACATCCAGCCAAAGCCTCAGCCAGAGACATCGCGCCTGTTCGCGCTGGGTGAGACAGTTTATGCCCGACATGATCTGGTATCCTCCGACAGCAAACCTATCCCGACAGGTACACACGGGAAGATCACGCGGCTGTACAACCGCAACGCTTCCCACGGCTGGAGCTACGATGTCGATTTTGAGGACATCGGTACGGGTTGGTTCTTCGAGCGTGAACTGACCAGTCTGGAACCCGTGCAGAGTATCCGCATCACACGCGGTACGATTGTGCCGCCAGGCGCAGTCCTCCCACCGACAGATGCCGAGATCAAGCACACGCTCGTTGAAGGCGGTCATCAGCCGGAAGCTGTCGAACCAGACAACACACCAGAAGAAGCGGAAGTGCCTAAAGTCCGCATCATCAAGCCGGTATTGGATGTGTCCGACGACGCAGAACCGGATGCGGTTATCACCGCCATCCAGCAGATGAAAGCCGAAGCACTACCTGTCTTACAATCAAGTTCCGCAAGCAATGGCAAGCGTAACCTGGTGCGTATCCCGCAAGCGCCCTGCGGCGAGATGACTGGAAGCATCACTGGCAATGTGTGGGCTTACGGTTGGGCGGTGCATGAAGGCGTGTGCGTCTACTTGAATCTCGGCGGGCCGCGCATGGCCGTTGAAGCGATCCGTGCGAAGCTGGCGAAGGGCGACACGGTGAATTTGCATCAATGGGATGCGCCAAGTGTCGAACTGACGGCGGGCGAAGGCAACACGGGCATGTATGCCGCATTCACGCAGAACATCCCTGAAGCGAAGTTCACCAGCCTGATTCTGTTGCACGAACAGGTCACACAGCCCAACTACGGCGGCAAATCGACCACGTTCATCCTGTATTTGTCCGACGAGCAGGCGATGGCACAACTGCATCAGCACGTCATCAGGCTGGTTAAAGTGCCGGTATTCCCTGAATGGATGGGCTACCTCTGGCAAGCCGGACAATCCGCCATGCTTGTTCGTAAGACACGCAGCGCAGGTGGTCTGGAAATCTTCAGCTTAGATTTAGACGTGGATTCGTGGACACGTCTGCTGACGGGTGGGCTGAGTCAGGGCATCATTCACCTGACGCATACCGCCTGAAACACAACTTCAATCGGTTAATCAACAGCCTCTGACATCCAGGGGCTGTTTGCGTTTAGAAAGGCTGAAAAATGTCCCGTATGGAAAATAGGGAAGTGATGGGCTTTTTTGCCATCGACCCCAAACATCACGCGGCAATCACATCACTCGTCGCACCTGCGACATCGGCCCACAAACTGCTTGACCCGTATGCCGGTGAAGGCGAATTCCTCGAAGTGGCGGCGAACCAATGGAACGTCACACCCTACGCCAACGAACTGGATGGCGACCGCGCTGCGAAGTGCATTGAGCGCTTCGGCCCTAAACAAGCCGTTCGTTGCGATGTGGAACGTCTCATCGCCAGCAACAACGCCTTTAGCTGCGGCTGGTTCAATCCCCCATACGACCACGATGCCAGTGCGTCCGGCAACAAGCGGGTCGAGTTTCGCTACCTGCGCCATAGCTGGAAGTGGATGCAAGACGGCGGGTTGGTGTTTTGGGTGGTGTATTTACACCATCTCACCGAAGATGCGGCGGCGTTCCTGTCTAAAAACAGTAGCCACGTCGATGTGTGGGCACTGCCAGGCAAGCATCTTGGAGAATACGATCAGATCATCGTCACAGCGGTCAAGGGGTTACAACCCAACCCGGAAGTGCTGTATGAGCAGATCATGGCGCAAAAAGCTGCGCCTCGAGTTTTGGAAATCCAGCCGGAGCCAGTCTACAAACTGCCCGCGCCGAAAACCGTCAATCGCTTCGTGTTTGCGCCTGATGTGATCGACGATGCGCAGGGCTTGAAGCTGATTGAAGAACAGGGGGCGTGGAAGTCCAACGGCTTTCAGGCATTGCTGGAAATCCCATTCCCGCCGCCGCAGATCGAGCCGGTGGTCGCGCCGCGTCCCGGTCATCTGGCGCTGGTGCTGGCAGCGGGTGTGGCCGATGGCGCGGTCATTGACACCGAAACCTATGGCACGGTCGCCATTCGCGGCAAGACGCAGCACGTTGAGCAGATCGCCCGCGTCGATGTTGAAAGCGACCCCAATGACCCCGAACGCCAGGTCAAAAAGACCACCATCCGGCTCAAGCCATCCACGACGCTGACGCTTCTAGCGGACGATGGCACGCTGGTCGAGATGGATGGCGACGACGCGCTGCTGGAGTTCATCACCAATAACAAGAAGGCACTGGCGGGTTATCTCAACAATAAGTTTTCACCAGCGTATCAGTTTGACATGAACGGTCTGGCGCGCTGGCTGGATCGCATCCGGCTCAAGGGCAAGCACCCGCTCTACGCCGCGCAGAAACATGTCATCGCCGCCATCACCAAAGGCTTTGAAAAGCGTGACAGCATTCTACTCTGTGGAATGATGGGGACGGGCAAAACCGCGATGGGTGGCACCGCCGCGATAGCAATCGCGTCCGGTGCGGTGCAGAAAATCGCGGAAGATGTGCGACCAGATCAGGTCATAATGATTGTGTGCCCGCCGCACCTGGTCGAGAAGTGGAAGCGCGAACTGCACAGCATCTACCCGAACATGATGGTCGAGCGCCTGGACAGGCACGAAGATGTGAAGCGATTCATGTCCCGCGCTGAGAAAATCGGCGCAGGTGTGCCGAAGATTGGTCTCATCAAGCGTGACCTGACCAAGTTGGGATGCAGTCGGGATGTCGCGGTCGTGTGGCGCAACGAATTTGTCGCCATGTGGCGACATAATCAACCCACACCGGAAGGCTACACGCCGGATCAGCGCATCGTCAAACAGCGCACGCCGAAGTGCCCGACCTGCGGCTGCACCGTCATGCAGGAGAAGAAGGGAACTTCCATGCCTGCATCCGAGAACTGGCTGAAGTCTGGTAAGCGCACGTGCAGTGTCTGCCAGACCCCGCTGTGGCAGGAGGCGCGCGACAACGGCTCGCGCCCCAAACCGGGTCACAAATACCCGCCCAAGAATCCCCGTCACCGCCTGGACGAGTACATCAAGCGGGTCTACCCGGATCGCGTGTATCTGCTGATCTGGGACGAAATTCACGAAGCGGCCAACGGCGATACCGGCAACGGCGAGTCGTTCGGCAGATTGGCGGGTTTAGCCCGGAAGGTGTTGGCGATGACCGGCACGCCCTTCAACGGCAAATCCTCGTCGCTGTTCAATATCGAGTACCATCTGAACCCGCGCGTGCGCCAGCGTTACAACTGGGGCGGCGCGGAACGTCTGACACGCAAGGAACGCGGATCGAACGGTTTCCAGGCCCTCATGGAAGGCAGCAGCCAGCAGCGCGGACGCGCTGAGTCAAGCTGGGTGTCAGATATGGGGGTTAGAGAACAGGTGGTTGAGGAGCGTCCCACCTATGACAGCAATACCGGCGCCTACACCGGCACATCCACTTACGAACGCCCCTATGAAGAAGCACCGGGCATCTCTCCCCTACTGGTGGCTGAGGTGCTGGATCATGCCATCTTCTTCAGCCTGGCTGATCTCGGTAAGGCGCTCCCAGACTACGAGGAAATCGCGCTGCCAGTGGAGATGGACGCGGACACCTACGATCAATATGACCGCACCCGCTCCCTGCTCAAAGACTACCTGATCCAGCGCAAGTGGGAGGGCGACACGACGTTCAGGGGCGCGTACCTGCAATGGTCGATGGGCTGGGTGAACACGCCGTTTCGTCCGACGGAGGTGATCCACAACATCAAACATCCCGTAACCGGCGAGAAGCGACCGCACATCGTCACCCAAATTCAGTCTTACGGCGAAGACCGCATCTACACCAAAGAGCAGGCGCTCATCGACCTGCTGAAGGCTGAGTTGTCTGCGGGTCGTCCGTGTGTGGTCTATCTGCGGCAGACGGCGACAAAGGACATCCAGCCGCGCATCGAAAGTCTCATCCGTCAACATGTGCCCGGCGCCGTGCCCTACATCCTCAAGAACACCGTCCAGGCCGAACGGCGTGAGAAGGTCATCGAGCAGCAGATCGCCGCCGGAATCAACGTGGTGGTGTGCAATCCTGAGCTGGTCAAGACGGGCCTCGATCTCATCCACTTCCCGACGCTGATCTTCCATGAAATCACCTTCAACTTATCCACCATGATGCAGGCGGCGGCGCGGGCCTACCGGCTTAACCAGACGCACGACCAGTGCAAGACCTACTACATTTTCGCGGAAGGCACGATGGAACATACCGCCGTTCAGTTGATGAGCCGCAAACAGCGCGCGGCCAAGCTGCTGACGGGCGACATCGGGCTGACCGGTCTGGACGCCCTCACCGAAGGCGAGTCCGGTTTCGAGGAAGCCTTACTCGCGGCGATTGCGCAGGATGAATCCTTGCTCGATCCGTCGGAGATGTTCAAAGCCAGCGCCGGGCAGAGCGAGATCGACGCTGAGGATGCCGCCTACTGGAACGTGGAAATCACGGACGAAGGTGTTGATGAAACACCGCTGCACGACGATCCGCTGATCCGGGTGGCGCTTGCGCTGGGTGGCACGATCGTCACAGACGACACCCCACGCCAGCCCATCCCGATGTTGAAATCTGCCGCGCCCGCGTCTGACCGCGTGCCCCAGCGTGCTGTGTCGAAGCTCGTGCGTTATGTGGGCAGCTATCTCGACAGCGTGCATCTGGTGCATGACGATGCCAGGCGCATCGAACTGCAAGCGAAGCTGCTGGCCGCCCTGGCGGATGGCGTGCAGGATGATGAGGGCACCTACACGGTTGTCGGTCTACATGATCCCGATTTCCTGAAGTATCCGGTTCATGCTGAGAAGCTGACCCGCTACGTGCGCGGCTGGCTGAAACAGCATCATTTTGTCTTTGCCGGATGTGAGGAGGAAGCTGCTGTCCAGATCGTTGACCTGGCGCAGCAGGCACTCGATCTGACACCGGTGAAACTCGATCTCTTCGAGCGTTTGCAGGAACTGCGCGACGAAGAACTGCAACACGCGTTATCCGTGAAGCTCCAATCCGAGCAGCAGACGACATCGCCACCACCGGAGCGCTCCCCGAAACGGCGGAAGGCGTTTGACCTGCTGGCCGTGCCGGATCATACGCCAGAGGCTACCGTGCCGAAACGCCCTTTCGTGGCGAAACGCTCCCACGAGGAAGCGGAACCTGTGCAGCTGGCGATGTTCTGATCCTGTCGGACACCACCGTTTTCCTCGAAGCGCTGCTGGCACGCTGCGGAGCCTACCAGCACAGCGCCTGTCTGACGCTAACCGCGATCCATCCGGATGGGCAGCACCGTACACCCTCACGACACATCCCGCTCAACCAACCCGGCCAGCTTCACGATGCGCTCCAAAGGCTGCTGGCAGCCAACCAACTCGGTTGGGGCGCATTTGTCGCCGTCGGACTGCGGCGGCGCGGGCTGCTGCGCTACCGCCGTGGGGGTGAAAGTGACCTGCTGGCGCTGCCTGCGGTCTTCGTCGATCTCGACGATCCCACGTCCGACGCGCTGGCGCGGCTGCGCGGTCTGCGTCCTGCGCCGTCCTGCATCACGTTTACCGGCGGCGGGTTTCATGCCTACTGGTGGCTGGATAAGCCGCTGTCCGACATGGGACTGGCGCGGCGGATGCTGCGCGGGCTTCAGCGTGTATCCAACAGCGATCCCCTCAGCCCCGTTCAGAGTTTGCGCTTAGTCGGCTCCCAGAATACCAAAGCCGGGCGCGATAACGCGCTGTGCCGGATCGTTGAACTCAACCCCGGCTGCTATCCACTGGAAGCTTTCGCGCCGCTGCTGCCGCGTCCGACGGTCAAACCGCCATCTGCCCCACCCCGTCGTCGATCAAACCAGCGTTCATCGAACCACACGATCAACCCGGCTGTCCTGCGGATTGTGAACGACCAGCTCACCCGTCTGGGCTATGTCCAGCAAGGCGATTGGCTCAGTGGCCCCTGCCTGCATCCCGCCCAGCACCAGCATGGCGATGTCCATCACTCCTTCGGCTTTAACGTGCAAAGCGGTTATGGAAATTGTTTCCGCTGCGGCTCGATCCTGCTCAAGGACATCTGCCACACATTGGGTATCCAGCCCGCCGATTACGGTGGGCTTTTTGTCTAGAAGAAAGGACACAGCATGAC
>JAIOHO010000214.1 GCA_019912905.1 Anaerolineae bacterium | reverse complement strand
GAGGAAGATGGCCGCCTGGTGGGTTACGTGCTGGGCGTGGTCGTCGATCTGCTGCCGGAAATGTTTGAGCAGGAGGCGGGCGGCTTCCTGGCGGATATTTACGTGGATGAAGCCTATCGCCGCCAGGGGGTTGGCCGTGCTCTGGTGATGACGCTGGTGAATTGGTTCCACGAAAAAGGACTCACCTATTATGAATGGCACGTCGCAGCCAACAATCGCCCAGGGCTGGCATTCTGGCGCTCCATGGGAGGCCGGGACCTGCAAATTCGGATGCGCGCCAGTATTGAGGACACAGACTGATGGCGGACTTGATCTATCAAACCGAGAGCTACGTGCGGGAATTCAGCGCCCACGTAACCGGCATTGATGAGGCGCAGCATGCGGTTCTGCTCGACCGGACGGCCTTTTACCCAGGCGGCGGCGGGCAGCCCAACGACGTTGGCAAACTCGCTGCGGATGGGCAGGAATTTGTCGTGTCGAAGGTCCTGCGTGGCAACCTGCACGTCATCGAGGGCGACCTGCCGGCGCTAGGGGCCGAAGTGCAGGGGATTCTCGATTGGGAACGGCGCTACCGGCTCATGCGCACCCACACGGCCATGCATATTCTGTGCGGTGTCGTCTGGCGTGATTATCAGGCCAGTGTGACTGGCGGCAACATGGAACCTCTCAAGGGCCGGTTGGATTTCGAGTTTGAGCGGATGGAAAAGGAACTGGTCGCTGAAATCGAAGCGGCAGTCAACATCGAAGTCGAGGCCGCCCGCGATCTGTACGTCAAAATTCTGCCGCGCGACGAAGCCTTCCAGATTCCTGATCTCATCCGTACCAAGATCAACCTGCTGCCGGAAGGGATCGCCGAGGTCCGTACCGTCGAGATACGCGGGCTGGACTTGCAGGCGGATGGCGGCACGCATGTCGCCAATACCCGCGAAGTCGGTCCCATGAAGGTCGTCGATTACAAAAGCAAGGGCCGTATCAACAAACGCATCACCATTGAGCTGGACGCATAAGGAAGCTGAAGATGCGACGCCTGCATCAGGTAGGCAAGCACGAGAAGTTCGTTGCCAGCGGCATCTATGCGCAGCTTCAGCAAGACACGCCTACCGGATTGGTAGAAAGCTGGAGCATCCATGACATTGGCGGGGCGCAGTTCGTGCGGGTAGACCGGGACGGACGTTTGACCGATGGGCGCAGCATTTTGGGCGAGTTTCTGCGCACGCCTGAGGGCCGAATCGAGCGCGTGGATATGCAGGCTTATGGCGGCCCGGGTGATGCGACTCGCCTGATTCGGATGAGCTACATATTTTATGAGGCCCGTGTCGAAGTCATCCGCATCGTCAATCATGGTCAGCGGAGCGAAACGGAAGTCGCGCTTTTGCCGGGATTTGGCATCGAGGTGAGTTTTTCTATTTTGACCGGATTTATGATCGCGCAGGCGGCTTCCCAGAAAGCGGATTCGCTTCCGATATTTGCTCCCGTCGATATATTCACTGACCCTGGTGATTACACAGGTGCAGTCCGGCAGGTGGCACGGCCCTGTCTTCAGGGGGAGGACGTGCTCGACATTGCTGGCAAACTGTTCCCAGTCTATCGATATCAATGGGCTGTCGAGGCTGGCGGCCAGGTTGCCACGTTCTGGCTCGACGCGCAGGATACGCTGCTTCGGTCCCAGACGGATGATGCCGATACGATGGTGTTGACCCAGTATGCGCGGAGGCCGGAACCCCATGCTTGAGCAGATTCGCACCTTTCTGGGACCGGCGCGCATTCAGGCGCTGATCCTGCTGTTCGGATTAACGGGCTTAATCAGCCTGATTCTGAAGTCGCTCGATCCGCAGGAAGCGCCCTGGGCGACCGACGTCCAGTCGATTCTGGTGATCGTATTCCTGGTCGGCGCGGGGGTCATTATCGGCAGTCGTATGGATCGGGAGGCGCGGCTGCGCTGGCTGGCGCTGCTGGCTCCTGCCATCGGTGCGCTGCTGCTGGGTTTGACGGTGCTGCCCAATCTGCTGCTGCCGCTGGCCGGGGCCGCAGTCGGCTGGATCGTGGCGGGCATCTTTATCTTCCGACCGCGCATCCCGCGTCAGTTCCAGGTGGCGGTCCGGCACATGCGCAACGGCGAATACGACGACGCAGTTAAGGCGATGAACGAACTGATTAAAGAGGACCCGGAGAATGAAGATTTTTATCGCTTCCGGGCTGAAATCTTCCGTTTGTGGGGCAAGCTCGACCGCGCCCGCAAAGATTACGAGCAGATGATCGAAATTGTGCCGGATTCCGCAGTGGCTTACAATGGGCTGGCCGAAGTACAGCTGCAATCTGGCCGCTATGCGGAAGCGCGCGAGGCCGGGCTGCGGGCTTACGAACTCGCCCCGGAGGTCTGGGTCGCGGCCTATAACCTGGGCATGATCGAAGATCGGTTGGGGGATGCAGCTCAGGCTGTCGTCCATTTGCAGGAAGCGCTCAAACAGAAAATTCCCGATGCTCGGCACCGCCTGTTGATGCATCTTTATCTGGCGCGGGCCTACAGCCGGTTAGGGGATACGGAGTCCGCTCACCAGCAGATCGACCTGATCAAGCGGCAGCGCGCAGGCCTGGACGAATGGCAGCATCTGCTGGAGCACGAACAGGCGGCCCCGCTGCGGGCGGTCCTGGCCGATGATGTCCAGTTGGCGCAGGATCTGATCGATGGCCGGATTGAGACGGTGCCATGAGCCGCCGGGTTCAGTGGTTAGCTGTATTCGGGTCCTTCGGGCTGGCGCTGGCGGGCCTGATCCTTTTTGCTGGCGGCCTTGTCGTCGAGCTGGTCGCCCGACCGGAACGCAGCGGTGACGGGTTATCTCCAATTCTTCAATTTGCGCTGGTGGGTTTGTGCCTGTCGGCGGTGATGTTTCTGCTGTGGTTCGCGCTGGTGGGCCTGCTCCTGGTCCGCCAATCGCGCCAGCAGGGTTCAGGCTATGCCGAAGCCTACCGGCTGATCGAGGCGTTTCGTTTCCGTGAGGCGATTCCGCTGCTCCAGCGGTCGATTGCCGAGGGCAAAGAGACCGCCGATGTCTTGATGCTGCTCACCAGCGCCTATGCCTATACCGGTCAGCTTGCCAAAGCGCAGGCCACAGCAGACCGTTCCGTTCAGCTTTTCCCGAATGAGGCCAGTTCCTATATTACCCTGGCGAATGGCTACCGCATGCAGGCGGCCTATGACGAGGCCGTCAGCGCCATCCAGAAGGCGGTTGAACTGGCCCCTGATCAGCCGGTGGTATGGGCAGAACTGGGCTATTTGCAGCACTTCGCGGGCGATAAGGAGGCCGCTATCGTCTCGTTTGAACGCGCCGCCACTCATGCCATGCCTGCGATGTACGGCGTTCGGGTGTATTACCATCTGGCCCAGGCGTATCAGGCCGTCAATGAAACCCGCAAAGCGGTCAAAGCGATGGCGAAAATGATGAGCGCCCGCGATGGATTGAAGACCTGGAAGTCCGGCCTGAGTGCGATGGAGGGCACCGCCTACGGTCAGGCGCTGCGCTACGAAATCAGCGCGATCGAGCAGGCGCTGGCTGATGCTGATGCCGGAAACCTGGGCTAGCGATCATGGGCCGGTTGACCCGCACCCTCTGGAGCCAATTTCAGCGTTGGGAGCGTCCTTCAAAAATCGCCTTTGGGCTGGCGGCTGTGCTGCTGGTGCTGGTGCTGCTGGCGTTGATCTTCGGGCCGTTCGAAGCGCGGCAGCCGGTGCTGATCGGTCTGGTGGGTCTCGTGATTATCACCCAGGTGATTTTCATGTGGGCCAATCGAAGGATGACCACGCCGTATGCCCAGGCCCAGCAGTGCTATCTGGACGGTGATTTTGAAGGAGCCTGCTCGCTGCTGGAAGAGCTGCGCGCCGCTGGCAAAGCCGATGTCCGCGCACTGACGCTGCTCGGCAATGCCTATCGCCAGCAGGCCCAGCTTGAGCGCAGCGAGGCCATTTTGTTAGAAGCGCTGAACATTCGCCCGAATCATCATTTCCCCCTTTATGGTTTTGGACGTACACTGCTTATACAGGGTCGGTATGACGAGGCGGCAAACGCTATCGAACAGGCCCTTGCGTCTGGAGCGCCTCCGGTGGTTCAGGTGGATGCCGGGGAAGCCTACTATCGAGGGGGTCAGCAAGCTGAAGCGCTCCGTCTGTTGAAGGCGGCGCTAGATCAGGTGACTGAACCCCACCGGCAGCTGATGGGCCAGTATCTGCGCTACCGGATGGGCGGCGGACCCAGGCCCGACCCGGCGCTAGTAGCCGTTGGTCTGGCTTACTGGCAGGCACACGCTCAACGTTATCAGGATACGGCTTACGGTCAGGCGCTGGCCGAGGATGTGCGCGCCATGCAGCGGATCTTAGAGGAGGTCTGAGGGATGTCCTTTATTGTGGGCAAAGACGGCGATATTTCGCTTTTTCGAGTTGGCACATTGGTCGCAATTGTCGGTATCGTGCTGGTAGTCGGCGGCGTGGCGGCCTATTTTCTCGATCAGAATTCCTACCGGGTGCCCCTGGACGTGGAGCCATACCCGGGCGCGGAAAGCTGGGGGAATATCCGTGAGGCAGGTGCGACCCGGCGGCTGGTGTTCCTAACCAGTGCGACTCCTGAAGAAGTGGCCGCCTACTATGATGAAAAACTGCGCGCGCTCGACGGGGCTGAGCAGGGCTGTGAACGCATTCCGGCATCGGGTGAGGTCGCAGCCGCAGCTACGGACCGAACGGTGGTGCCCTACTGGTATAAGTGCCTTTTCCAGCGCACGGGCCTGCGTTCCAGCCAACTGACCACGGTCACGGTTCAGCCGGGCGTGTTTAGCGCAGACCCGGACCTGAATACTGAGGGAAAAACGGTCATTGAGCACAGCCAGCGCTGGCAGCCCTAACGATCCTGAGCACGAACCGGAAGAGTCCGGGGTTCCCTGGGTCGCGCTGCTGCTGGGTGTCGTGGCGCTGATCGTTGTGGCGCTCATCGGCCCGCGATTAATCGGCGTGCTGCTGGCGGTGATTTCTCCACCGGAGCCGCCGCTGCCGCCCGATGTCCACCTGCTGGACTACAGCCGTGAGACCTATGGTGATGATACCTGGATTTATGGCACGGAGCAGGATACCTGTGATCTGGTCGCATTTTTCCGACAGCAGGGTGCGCTCTGTCCGCTGGTTCCGCTGCGTTGTGCCCAGGGCGAGCAGGAGCGCGTTCAGTCTCAGGACACGAAAGATTTAGTCGCACTGTGCGAGGCGAATGTCGAATTTTCGATCTTCGCGATGCACTGGCGCTTCGAGGTTCCGCTGCGCAGCGCGCCGGGGCCAATGCTGGAATTTACCCTCTCACGGAGGGTTTTCTGGACGGGCCTACTGCCGCCTGAGTCCGGTTGATTGCCCCTACCCGAACACAGCGATCTAGGCCATAATTGGGATTCGATTGTTCCTGGTCCTACAACAGAAGAGACTTTGCAGGAGGTGCGGACGTGGTGATGAGACAGATGCGCTGGCTCACGCTGCGGGTCATTGCCAATCTGGTTTGAATGATCAGCCACTGTTTCCTGTTCCTCACATTCAAATCAGATGTGTCATCATGGAGAGATCACCATGTTTAAGGCAGCAAACCCACAGGTAGACATCCAGAGGCTGGAACGCGAGCAGCTCAGTTTCTGGCAGCTCAACCGCATCTTTGAACGCACGATGGACGAGCGCAAAGGCGGCCCTTCGTATGTGTTTTATGAGGGTCCTCCCACCGCCAACGGCAAACCGGGCAGCCATCACGTGCTGGCCCGCGCGTTCAAGGATATGTTCCCGCGCTACAAGACCATGCAGGGTTTTTATTCTCTGCGGCGCAGCGGTTGGGATACACACGGCCTGCCGGTCGAAATCGCGGTGCAGAAGGAACTCGACCTCAACAGCAAGCAGGAGATCGAGGCTTACGGCGTTGCTGCGTTTAATGAAAAGTGTAAGACCAGCGTGCTGCGCCACATCACGGACTGGGAGAAACTGACCGAGCGGATCGCGTTCTGGGCCGATCTGGACAGTGCGTATGTCACCTTCACCAACGAGTATATCGAAAGCGTCTGGTGGATTCTCAAACAGTTCTGGGATAAAGGGCTGCTTTACCGAGGCAACAAAGTCGTGCCCTACAGCCCTAGTTCCGGCACGCCGTTGAGCAGTCATGAAGTCTCCCTGGGTTATAAGGTATTACGTGACCCAAGCGTCTTCGTGCGCTTCCCACTAACCAACCGGCCCGGCGTTTCCTTCCTCGCCTGGACGACCACGCCCTGGACACTGCCGGGGAATGCGGCGCTGGCCGTAGGTGCAGACATTGACTACGTCCAGGTGGAAGGGCCGCTGGAGGATGGCAGCGGCACCGAGCAGTTGATCCTGGCTGAAAAACGCATGAACCAGGCGCTGCGCAGCCCTGGGGATTACAGGATCGTCAAGCACTTTAAGGGCAAGGATTTGCTCGGTGAGCGTTATCACCCGCTGTATACCTTCCTGCCGACGGATAAGGATTATGCCTTTGTCGTCGCTGGCGATTTTGTCAGCATCGAGGATGGCAGCGGCATCGTGCACATTGCCCCGGCTTATGGCGCGGACGATATGGAAGTCGGCGAGAAGCACGATCTGCCCATGTTCCGCACGGTCGTCGAGGATGGCCTTTTCGTCGAGCAGGCCACCGAGTTTCGCGGCATGTGGTTCAAGGATGCGGACAAGGAAATCATCCGTGATCTGAAGAACCGCGGCCTGATGTACAAGGTCGAGGAATACGAACACAGCTACCCGCACAACTGGCGTGATGATACGCCGTTGATGTATTACGCGCGCGAAACCTGGTTTATCCGCACGACGGAATACCAACAGCAGATGGTGGACCTGAACCAGACGATCAACTGGGTGCCGGATCATATTAAGGATGGGCGTTTCGGCAACTGGCTGGAGGACCTGAAAGACTGGTCTCTGGGGCGTGAGCGCTATTGGGGGACGCCGCTGCCGGTCTGGGTGGACGATCAGAACGGCGACATGCTGTGTGTCGGCAGTGTCGAGGAGTTGAGCC
>JAIOHO010000017.1 GCA_019912905.1 Anaerolineae bacterium | reverse complement strand
CCACCTTGAAGGCTCGCTGCTCTCGCCAGCAAGACTCCCGCAGATAGTGTAACACGCTTCCGCGAAGTCCTTGCCAGACAGCGAATTTCAACCGGTTTGTCGAGTTAGAGAGGAAATGGCAATGACTCGCGCGTTTGTACTAACCAATCATAAAGGGGGTGTGGGCAAGTCCACGTCCGCCACCAACATCGGACTGGGTATCACCGGCGTCTTACGCCGGGCTGGTGCATCCAACTCCCGTGTGCTGTTGGTCGATACCGACAGTCAGGGACATGCCACACTCGTCACCACAGGACGCAACGACTACGGAGCGGACGACAGCCTGTATGCCGTACTGTCTGCGGATCGGGCGAACGCAGCCCAGACGCTGGCGAACTGCATCGTCCGATCTGCGTGGGATGAAGACCTGCATGTGCTGCCTGCGTCTCCCATGCTCGAAGGCGCGGAACGCGAACTCATGCGCGTTGCGGGTGCGCCCTATCGTCTGGCTGATCCCTTGTCACAGATTGCCGGGCACTACGCCGCTATTGTTATCGACACAAGACCTTCATTCTCTCTGTTGACTGAGATGGGCTTGATCGCCGCCACGGATGCCATCGTGCCGGTCGAGCCGCGCTATCTGGAAACCGTTGGGTTGACGAGTGTCATAAGCAAGATCAACGAAATCCGTGAGGGTTGGCGGCATCCAGACTTACGAATCAGCGGCATCCTCGTGACCAAGATGGACAGCCGTATTCGGGGCCATAACCATTTGCTAGATGAGCTCAAGTCGCATAGCGTAGTGTCATATGCGCATCATCACCACCTGAGTGTCTTCAACTACGACCCTAAAGCACCTGCGAGCAAAGCCTATGCCCAATTGGTTGGCATACTCGTCCGCCGCATGGCGAAAGAGGGTGTGTGATGCCGCCGAAGAATCAGCCGCGTCGCATTGACGATTTGCTGGCATCAGTCACCGAAGAATTACTGGACGACGATCCACAGCACTTTCAAGACAACAACATCCGTGTGGAGCGCATTTTGCTGGAGATGGTGCGACCCGATCCCGTGCAGCCACGTCGAGTGTTGCCAGAGACTCTGCACTTCGGCTTTCACGAAAACCGCCTAACCCCGACTCAGGCCCTCAAGGAATTGGTTCAACTCGTACAGGTTGCCGCGCGCCAGCACGGGCGACCCTTCAACAATGTGCTGGAACTGCTGCCAAACGCAGAAGATGACAGAGAAGAGGATAGAGATGCCAAGATCTCGCCAGAAGAACAGCTTTTGCGGGATTTAGTCAACCTGGCGCTCACTATCCGTGATGATGGACAAGTGAATCCGTTGACCGTGGTCGATATTTCGCAAGGAGTGACACGTCTGTTTCGCATCGAGACGGGTGAGAGGCGCTACTGGGCGACATGGCTGCTACGTGACTTCATTCCAGGTTACGATGGTGACGGCATGATCCCCTGCATCATTGTGTCTGCCGAACGATCTTCCGCATTTCGTCAGGCGAAGGAGAATACAGCTCGCAGCGGACTGTCTGCAATTGCGATGGCTCGGCAGGCTGCCCTGCTTCTGTTGACCGTGCATGGGTATGAAATTCCTGATGCTGCCGTGTCGAATGATTTCTACCGTCAGGCACTGGAACTCGATCTGCGCGGCAAACGCGAGTACACCGATGCCATCTTGAGCGCGATGGGCGGTATTGATAAAGGCCACCTGTATCACTTCAAATCGCTACTACGACTCTCAGACGAGGCAATCGAGCTTGCTGACCGCCACAACATTGATGAAAAGAAGCTCCGATATGTCATCACGCTGCCCCAAGAGTATCATGCGGAGATTATCCACCAAATCATTGATTTCAATCTGACCAGCAAGCAGGTCAAGGAACTCTGCCAAAGCGATATGAATGACCATCGGGATACAGCAGATGAGGTTGATCCAATTCCGCCGCCAGCACTGAAAATCGCAAAAGTAACACAATCTACTGGCACAACGTCTGCTCAGGATTTAGCCCGTGCAATCATGAAGCAGGAGAAGGACATTAACCTGGCCCGAGCACGCTTGCAGTCAATGCGAGCATTGCTAACAGAAGCAGAGAAATACCTGGAAGCGTAGAAAAGGTATACCTGGGTATACCTTCTGGAGGGAAGATGATGCTATTTCGCACACGTAGCCCACCCTGAAAATGAAAAACCCACCGAATTTGTATTGGTGGGCTGGGCGAAGGTGATAGTTTTTGGACTCGACACCTAAACTCTATCACAGTCTCCAGTCCTCTGCAACTGAATTGCCACCTTTTGAGTCCCGTTTTTCACGCGACTCTGGTTCAGACTTGCTCGGAGACAGAAATGAATGCAACCACACTTCAACTAACATCTGATGATGCTTATGCGTTTCGACGGGTCCTGTCGAAAATGGACCTACCTGATGATCTAAGGCTTAGCGCAGTGGCTAAACTGCTGCTGGAAACCCTTGACCCACTTCACAATCCAGCGCACTGGCAGATGTTGCAGGACATGGTGACGAGAGATCACCGAATCATGCAACAGGTCATGTTCATCGACCCTACCAGTGCGCCGCCGGAAGACCCTAGAGATGGTGCTGAGCTTTGGGTTCCACCGCTGCCGAAGGCGGCTCAACTTGACCCTGCGCTGGTCGAGGCGGCCAATGTGGTGGGACGGTTTCACCGCGATTGCACGGACTGGCTCAAGCGGAAATCGCCGATGACTCCCCACATCTTCCTGGAGTCAGCGCCGCTCTGGGCGGTTGGGCTGGCGATTGCACGCAGGTGCATCCTGCGTTTGAGTTTCGACGACATCTATCCCAACCTCTACATATTATGGGTGGCGCCAACCACCTACTATCACAAAAGCACTGGTTTGAAGGCGATCACTAAGCTGGTCCGAAGCACACTTCCCCATTTGCTCCTGCCAGAAACGACTACGCCAGAGATGCTAATGGCGAAGCTCGCTGGACAGAAGCCTGCCAACTACGATCAACTGCTCCCAGGCGAAAAGAAGCTGGAGGAGCAAGGCACACGCTTTGCCGGTCAACGCGGGATGAGCATTGACGAGGCCAGCAAAATACTCATCCCAAAGAAATATATGGAAGGCCACGCCGAAGCCCTAATGCAGTTGTTTGATGGCGCGGATCGGATGGAGCGTGAACTGCGCGGCGATGGCAAACTCATCGTCTACAATCCCTCACTTTCTTTGATTGGCGCGACAACACCAACCATGCTGGCGCGGTATATGACCGACGCTGAATGGGAAAG
>JAIOHO010000213.1 GCA_019912905.1 Anaerolineae bacterium | reverse complement strand
ATATGCGGCTGGCATCGGGGATTGCCCCGGTACGTAAGATGCTGGATGCGCGGGTCAAGGTCGGTCTGGGGGTGGATGGCTCAGCCTCGAACGATGCGGGCCATCTGTTGAACGAGGCCCGCACCGCCATGCTGCTCCAGCGGGTGGGTGGGAACCCGGCGGAACTGGCGGTCTACGAAGCGCTGGAAATCGCCACACGCGGCAGCGCTTCGGTCCTGGGACGCGATGACATTGGGGTGCTTGCGCCGGGTATGGCCGCCGACTTTATCGCCTTCAACCTCAACCGGGTCTGGTTTGCCGGGGCGACGCACGACCCGATAGCGGCGCTGCTGCTGTGCTTGCCACCGCAGGTCGATTATTCGGTGATTCAGGGCCGCGTCGTCGTGCAGGAAGGTGCGCTGCAAACCGTCGATCTACCGGCGCTGGTCGAGCGGCACAACCGCCTCTCGATGCAGTTGATTCGCGGTGCATGATATGAGCCTGCGACTCGGTGTGGCCTGCGCGGTGATCGACGACGAGGGGCGGGTGCTGCTGTCTCACCGCGATGATCTCAATGTCTGGAATCTGCCGGGCGGACGCCTGGATTCGGGTGAAGCGCTGGACGAAGCTGCCGCCCGCGAGGTCCGCGAGGAAACGGGGGTCATCGCCCATGTTGAGCGCCCGGCGACTCTGTCCTACTGGGTGGCTCTCCGCCGCCTGAACGTCTGGTATACGGGCTGGCCGTTGGGAGGGCAGATGCTGACACGCACCGACGAAACCCGCGACAACCGCTATTTCAGCCCGGACAATCTGCCTAAAATACTGCATGGTCCGCAGGTGCGGGCGGTGCTTGCCAACCCGCGAGTGGCGCCGCATGTGATCGCGATTTCGCCGGATGAACTGCGCCGCCTCAAGCGTCGGCTGGGGCTGCGCTGGGTGCAGAATCTGCTGCGCGGCAGGCCCGAACCTCGTTATCCCCATTTCGATGTCCGCGCAGTGGCGGTCATCTGGGACGAACGTTTCCGTCGGGTCGTCACCCTGGAGGGCAGACGCGGCCAGGTGCTGCCGCGCGTGGTGTGCAGCGGCATGCAAGCCCCCTGGGTCGAGCTGACCGAACGTGTCAAGCAGCACTGCCGGGTGAACCCAACCTTTCAGTGGGTGGGGATGTGGCAGGATGCGCCGCGCAATAAGCTCGAACTGGTCTTTGCGGCAGCAGTCCCGGAGAAAGTGCTGCCGACCCCTGCGGCCTGGACCTCGGTTTTGAATACGCCGCTTGGCGACCGTGACCTCGATTATGTCGAGCGGGTCCGGCCCACCTTTGCCACCGACCCGGTGTGGACACTGGCTTATGATGATGCCCTGAGTGATGATGGCATACTCATCGCGCGCGATGTCGGAGTATAATGCGGCCCACATGAATCCACATGGAGTGAGGGCAACATGACCGATCAAGCAACGATTACCGCTATCAAAGCGCGTGTGGCCGAACAGCGCGACGATATTATCACTTTCCTGCGCGAATTGTGCGCCATCCCCAGCATGGACAGCCAGATCCGCGCGGTAGGGGAGCGCGTCGAGGCGGAGATGAAGAAACTCGGTTTCGATGAAGTCTGGTGGGACCAGATGGGCAATATCGTCGGGCGCATCGGCGTTGGCCCCATCAAACTGTTGTACGACAGCCACATCGACACGGTGGGCATTGGCGACCCAGCGGAATGGGAATGGGACCCATTCGAGGGCAAGATCGAAAACGGCGTGTTCTTCGCCCGCGGGGCCTGCGACGAAAAAGGCAGCACGCCGGGGATGATCTATGGGCTGGCGCTGGCGAAAGAATTCGGCCTGCTGGATGGCATCACCGGCTACTATTTCGGCAACATGGAAGAGTGGAACGACGGCAGTGCGCCGGATGCGTTCGTCAACGTCGAAGGGATTAAGCCGGACTTTGTCGTCATCGGCGAGCCGACGCGGATGCAGGTCTATCGCGGGCAGAAAGGCCGGGTCGAGATACAGGTCGTGGCCCGGGGCAAGAGCGCCCACGCAGCTGCCAATCACCTGGGCGATAACGCCATCTATAAGCTGACGCCGATTATCGACGCCATCAGCCAGCTTGAGCCGCAGTTCAAGGATGATCCCTTCCTGGGCAATGGGCGCATCACGGTGACGGATATGACCGTCGAGACCCCCAGTATCAACGCGGTGCCCAACCAGGCGACCATTTTCATCGACCGCCGTCTGACCTTTGGCGAGGACCCCTATGAGGAGTTGGAACGGATCAAGGGGCTGCTCGGCAACCGCCCCGATATGTCCGCCTCGATCCTGCGCTATGAGGTGCCGAGCTACACCGGCTTTGTCTACCCGCTGGACAAGATTTACCCCGCCTGGGCACTGGCCGAAGAGCACCCCTTCGTGCAGGCCGGACAGCAGGCCGGTGAACAACTGTGGGGCGAAATGCCGCCGCCGTATAAGTGGAACTTCTCGACCAACGGCATCTTCTGGGCGGGCAAGGCCGGGATTCCGAGCATCGGTTTCGGACCTGGCGATGAGGTTCACGCGCATACGGTCATCGACCAGGTGCTGCTGGACGACGTGGTGCGGGCAACGGAATGGTATGCGCTGCTGCCCGGCCTGCTGAACAAGTAAATCACAGTGGTGGGGCGGCGCGGAGCCGCCCTTGTTTTTCTGTTATAATCGGCAGGAACCAACAATTGTTTGGTGAAAGGCGTGACCGATGGCGCTCCAACGGCCAGCAGTCTATACCATCGAGGAGTTTGAGCATTTCGCGGGGCAGCCCGAGAATGCCGACCGCCGGTTTGAGTTGATTGATGGGGAGATTGTGGAAAAGATGCCGACGGAAGAGCATGGCGTCATCGCTGCCCTGATTGTGGCGCGCATCGTGATCTTTCTGGAGCAGCATGCCATCGGCGGTCGAGCGGCAGTCGAACCCCGGCATCGAATGCCTGAAGATCGTCACAACTCCCGTGTCCCCGATATAGCATTTACCAGCGCCGAACGTCTGCTGCCCCTCACACGTAAGGGCGCTGTGCCCCAGATGCCCGACCTTGCCGTTGAGATCCGGTCGCCTGATGATCCCGTGAGTCTGCTGCGGGCCAAGGCCAGTTACTATCTTGCCAACGGCAGCCGGATGGTCTGGCTGATTTTCCCGGAACAGCGGCTGGTCGAAGTTTACCGGCCCGACGAGGATGTCCTGCTGCTGGTGGATCATGCGACTCGCCACGATGTGCTGGATGGCGCGGCTGTGCTGCCCGGATTCAGCCTGGCTTTAAACGACATCTTCCTCGCATAAACGTTTCGTCAGAAATTTTCATGAAACGGACTATGGTCCGTTTTTGTGTTATAATGGTGAATTGGGAGCGAGAAAGGAACGAGGGGATGGGCATCACCGGGCTGCATCACATCACGCTGGTGAGCGCGAACGCCCAGCGTACAGTCGATTTCTACACGCAGGTGCTGGGTTTGCGGCTGGTCAAAAAGACCGTCAACTTCGATGATCCCAGCAGCTATCACCTGTACTTCGGTAACCAGACAGGAACGCCGGGTTCGGCTATCACCTTTTTCGAGTGGCGGGGGGCAATGAAGGGTTTTCCGGGGATCGGTGGGACGCATCATTTCGCCATGCGGGTGCGGGACTATGAGGGCCTGCTGAAGTGGAAGCGGCGGCTGACGGACCGGGGCATGGCGGTCGATGGGCCGCTGGACCGGCACTATTTTACGTCGATCTATTTCAAGGACCCCGACGGCGTGATTCTGGAAATTGCGTCCGAGGGGCCGGGCTTCGCGGTCGATGAGTCCCCGGAGGCACTCGGCAGGGAGTATCGGGAGCCGCCGGAGGCCATGATGATCCGCAACCGGGACGAGGCGCGCATTCAGGCGGAAACCTGGCCGGAACCGGTGCCGACAATCACCGAGGATATGGCGCTGAGGGCAGGGATGCATCACATCAGCGCGATTGGCGCGAATATCGAGCGCACGAACGCCTTTTTCGGCGATGTGCTGGGCCTGCGGCTGGTCAAGCGCACCTCGAATTTCGATGATCCGACCAGCGCGCACTGGTACTGGGGCACAGGCAACGGTGAACCAGGCACGCTGATTACCTATTTTGAGCGGCGGCCCAGCAAGACGCGCCGGGTGCAGATGGGCGCGGGGCAGACGCATCATTACGCCTTTGCCGTGCCCGACGACGAGACGCAGCTTGAATTTCGCGACAAGCTGATCGAAGCCGGGCTGCGTGTCTCGCCGGTGCTGGATCGCGTGTACTTCAAGAGCATCTACACCAATGACCCGGATGGGCACATTGTCGAGCTGGCGACCGCCGGGCCGGGCTTTCTGGTGGATGAGCCGGAAGCGGAACTGGGCCAGTATCTGCGGCTGCCGCCCTGGTTGGAAAGCCAGCGCGACCAGATCGAACCCATTCTGACGCCGATTACGGTTCAGCCGTGGAAACTGCCGGAGGGAGCGCGATGAACGGGCCGCATCAGGGACAGCCGATTCTTACCACCGGCGCGGCGCTGGAACAGGCGAGCGCGGCCATGATTCTGGTCCATGGGCGGGGAGCCGATGCTGGCAGCATTCTGGAACTGGCTGGGGAGTTCGACCGGCCTGAGCTGGCGTATCTGGCCCCCCAGGCGGCGGGATCGACCTGGTATCCCAACCGATTCATCGCACCGCTGGAAAGCAACGAGCCGTATCTCACGTCGGCGCTGCAAGCCGTAGGCGATCTCCTGGCACACGTCGAGCAGGCGGGAATCCCGGCTGAAAAGACGGTGCTGCTCGGCTTCTCGCAGGGGGCTTGCCTCGCGCTGGAATTTGCGGCGCGGAATGCCCGGCGCTTCGGCGGGGTGGTCGCCCTCAGCGGCGGATTGATCGGCCCGCCGGGAACCGCTTTCGAGTACCCCGGTTCGCTGGAGGGTACGCCGGTCTTCCTGGGATGCAGCGACGTCGATTTCCACATTCCGGTGGCACGGGTGCACGAATCGACGGCGGCCATGCGCAAACTGGGCGGTGACGTGACCGAGCGTATCTATCCGAACATGGGGCACACGGTCAATCAGGACGAAATCGACTTTGTGCGCGACCTGCTGGCAAAGTTGACCTAGGCGTCATCGGTTTCGGTCGGTATATTTCCCGGCCAGTCAGATCGTGTTATCATTTCCGCCGCAACTGCAAATCACCAGGAAACGGAGAAACCGGGAATGCAAACCGATTTACGCGGTCGGGATATGATCACGACCCAGGAATGGACGCGGGATGAGATTGAAACCGTGCTCGATGTGGCATGGGACCTGAAGCGCAAGCGTGCGTTGGGCGAATCCCATGCGCTGCTGCGCGACAAGGTGCTGGGGATGTTGTTCTTCTTCACCAGCACGCGCACCCGCACCAGCTTCGAGGCCGGCATGACCCAGCTTGGCGGCCATGCCATGTTCATCGACAGTGAAACGACCCAGATCAGCCACGGCGATACCGCTAAGGAAATCGGCCAGATTGTAGGCCGCTACACCGATGGCATCGCCATCCGTCAGTGCGATTGGGACTTTGGCAATAAATACATCCGGGAAGTGGCCGAAGCCAGCCGGGTGCCGGTGCTGAACATGCAGTGCGATGTCTATCACCCGTTCCAGATTCTGGCGGACCTGATGACCATCATGGAACGCTTCGGGCGCGACCTG
>JAIOHO010000212.1 GCA_019912905.1 Anaerolineae bacterium | reverse complement strand
GGCGCAGGTCGGCAATGATGGGCGTGCGGCGGCTGACGGCTTCGATGTCGTCGATGGTGAAGTCGATCCCGGCTTCGCGGGCGAAGGCCAGGGTATGCAGCACGGCATTGGTGCTGCCCGCGGTCGCGGCGGCAGCGGCGATGGCATTTTCCAGCGACTGGCGGGTGATGAGCTGGTCGGGCCGGATGTCATTTTCGATGAGCTTGAGCAGCATCTGCCCGGCCTGGTACGCGATGTCGTCCTTCTTCGGGTCTTCAGCCGGCACATCACCAAAACCCATCGGGCAGATGCCGAGGATCTGCGAGATGTTCGCCATGGTGTTGGCGGTGAACTGGCCGCCGCAGGCTCCCGGTCCGGGGCAGGCGACGTTCTCGATGGCCTGGAGTTCTTCTTCCGTAATTTTGCCCGACCCATACGAGCCGATGGCTTCGTACACGGTGACCAGGTCGATGTCCTTGCCGTTGTAATGGCCGGGCATGATCGTGCCGCCGTAGAGCATCAGCGACGGGATGTTGAGGCGGATGAGGGCCATAATCGTGCCGGGGATGGTCTTGTCGCACGAGGACAGGGCGATGACGCCATCGAAGTAATTGGCGCGCGTGACCAGTTCAATCGAGTCGGCGATCATTTCGCGGCTGACGAGCGAAGCTTTCATGCCTTCGGTGCCCATCGTGATGCCATCGTTGATGCTGACCGTGTTGAATTCCAGCGGGGTGCCCCCGGCGGCGCGGATGCCTTCCTTGATCTTGGCGGACAGGCGGCGCAGGTGGAAGTTGCACGGGCCGACCTCGGTCCAGGTGTTGGCGATGGCGATGAGCGGTTTCGCCAGATCGTCGTCGGTGAGGCCGATGGCCTTGAGCATGGCACGCGCCCCGGCGCGGTCCGTGCCCGCCACCAGGGTCCGGCTGCGCGCGTTCAAATCCGTGCGCACCCGGTCGAGGATTTCGGGTGAATCTGCCATAACGAGTTTCCTTATCCTGTGAAAAAGTTTCTTCGGAACGGAGTTATTGTAACGCAAAAACGGACGAGCGTCGTGGTCTACTATCGTCGGTTGGACTCCGTAGCTGCCGACGAGTACGAGTCCGCTCAGTCTGTCAAACGGTGACCGTCACGATTCCGCAAGGATGAGCCAGTGATGCGGAGTGGGGCACTGCTTTTGCAGGCGTGACGATGCGGATTCTGGTGACTACTCAGGGCGCGGCGGTGGTCGATTCACGAACGATAAAATTGGCTTCAAAACGCAGTTGGTAACAATCGAGTTTTTCGCCATTTGCCAGCTTTTGCAGCCCCTCAATCGCGGCGGTTGCCATCGCCTGGTAGGGCTGCGCCATCGTCGACAAAGAGGGATTCATCTGCGATGCGAGCGGAACATCGTCGAAACCAATCACAGAAAAATCCTTTCCGGCCTTTAAACCCAGGCTGCGTCCAGCCTGAATCGTGCCGATCGCCATCATGTCACTGGAGGCGATAATGGCTGTCGGCGGTGGATTCTGCTGCAAAAGCGCGATCCCACCTTCATAGCCGCTGTCACGCATAAAGTCCCCATCGTAAACGAGGGAATCGTCATAGGGGATGCGGTGTCTCGCCAGGCCCGCCTGATAGCCCTCGAAACGTTCCTGCGCATCATTATGAGTCAGATAGCCGGTGATGAATCCAATCCGACGATGATTCAGCTCCACAAGATAGTCCACCGCATTCACGATGCTTTGATGGTTGTTCGTTTGCAGCAGCAGCACCTTACTGAGATCGACATCGTCCTGGTAGCTGAAGGTGGAAACCGGCAGATGATAGTGGAGACACAGATTGAGTGTCTCTTTATAGTCACTGGGCGAAACCAGTAAGATGCCGAAAATCTGAGGGTCGCTGAGGAACAGCGGAAGATTCTCACTGACGCTGGCGCTCTGGACGCCGACTCGGATGCCAATTCTGGCGGCGCGGGCGGCTTTAGTAATGCCATCCAGGACCGCGCCCATATACTCCCCATTGACGTTGTCGGAGGCGATGATACCCAGCGTTTGCTGTTCCGTGTCGCTGTAGTTCGGGATTAAGGAGAAGTCTAATTCACGCATCGCAACCAGGACGCGATCGCGGATTTTCCGATCCACGCCCGGCTGTTTGAGCATGACGTTGACCACTTGGTTGACATTGACGTTGGCGCGTGCGGCAATATCGTGGACGGTGACTCGTGTGGACATGATGGGGCCTGACTATGCTTCACTCTATAGTTCAATCCTAACTTTAAAACACGTTTAGAAATATTAAGAAATGTCATACCGCTACGCCCCTATGGCTGTGCGGCGCGCGACAAAAAACTCGGGGTCATCAACTGACCGTCGGGTGGTGCTGAGCCGGGCAAGCGCAGGCCAGGCGTGGGGAGAAGGCATCAGGAAAACGTCAGGAATTAGGCGGTTATCGTTCACCGGACCAACATTGCTTGATTCAATCTTCCGGGCATTGATGCTCATCCGAGCGTGTTCAGGATTCTAGGCTTCAGCCTCGACCGTTTCCCCCTTGGCTGTCATTGTCAGAGACTTGGCTCTTTCCTGGGCTATCCGGTGCATCTGGTGCAGCGCCAGCAGCACGCCCGCATAACATAGTGCGGCAATGTCGAAGTTGGCAGAAATTCCGATGTAGATCGCCACAAAGACCCCCAGAGCTGAACATAGGACCCCGAAGATTCCATTGAGTGCCCAGTACCAGGGCGTCTCGGTCGCATAACTTGCGCGTGCGAGGCGCATCCCTGTGGGGAAGAACAGACCCATCAGGATACCCATTGGAAAGATAACAATCACGCTGATCGCAATCTTGATAGGTATTGGAATCGTGATCAGATTAGAAATCAGGGGCGGCAGTATGAACCGAAGGGTCAGAATCATCATTGTGGTCACTGTGGGATAGACATAAATCCAGGGTATCCGATCTAAAGAGAGACGTTCACTGAAAAAGCTGCCGACCCCGGTGCTGGCAATGATGGTGAATAACAGGACACCGAGTGCATAAATCGGATGGCTAAGGAACACGGACAGTCGCTGGAGGAGTCCGATTTCGACAAACATGAAACCGGCACCGATGAGTGAAAAATAAAGCGCTCCTGCCCAGAACGGCGGCGGGTGTTGGTCCTGAGTGCGGGATTTGATCCAGAGTGGCAGCACAATCGTGATAATTGCCAGGATTGCCAGCGAGAAGATCAGCCCGATCAACGTCAGTGATGCAATGAGGTTACCACTCAGTGCGCCCTGCCCGCTCGCCAACGCGCGGTCGAGATGATCGAGGCGGAGCATGTTAAAAAAATATGGATTTTCATCGGTGGGTGGTTCATAGTTCAGCGGTTGGCCCGCGATGGCCGCTTT
>JAIOHO010000016.1 GCA_019912905.1 Anaerolineae bacterium | reverse complement strand
CGTCGAAATAGGCATTAAAAACCTGCACCATGACCGCGTCCGCCCGGTCATCGTCGTTGCCGAACTTAGGCGTTTTGTTGACCAGCCGCAGGCGCTCGCGCTCATGTCCCGCAAAATCGTCGGCCAGCATCGCCAGCATGTCCGCCATCGGCAGATGCGGCTCCTCAAACACCTGACACTTCAGGGCCGTCAGTGCATCAGTGATGGTTCCCAATCCGACGCCCTGAATATACGACGTGTTGTAGCGCGCGCCGCCGTCATGATAGTCCCTGCCCCTGGCAATGCAGTCGTCGATAAGCAGCGAAAGAAACGGCGAGGGCAGAACCTCGGCATACAGACGTTCGATGACGTTATTGCCACGAATCTTGATGTCCACGAAGTAGGTCATCTGCCGGGCGAACGCCTGAAACAGATCCTCAAAACCGACAAAACTGGTCGGGTCCCCCGTCTCGATGCCGATCTGCTGGCCGGTGCGCGGATCGACCCCATTGTGCAGCGTGATTTCCAGCACCTTCGGCAGGTTGAAATAGCCGGTCAGGTTGTAGTTCTCTTTGCCAAAGGCCCCGCTTTCGACGCAGCCGCTGGTGCCGCCGCAGCGGGCATCAGTGATCGACTTCCCCTGGCGCACCAACTCCTGGACCACCACATCGGTATTGAAGATCGAGGGCTGGCCGAAGCCGGTGCGGATGATGCGCGCAGCCCGTTTAATGAAACGATCCGGGTTCTTCTTGCTCACCTGAATCGATGAGCTGGGCTGCAACAGCCGCATCTCTTCAATGACATCTAGCAGCAGATAAGTCACATCGTTCACCGCGTCGGAACCGTCCGGCCTGATGCCGCCCAGGTTGATCTGGGCAAAATCGGTGTAGGTGTTGCTTTCCTCGGCGGTGATGCCCACCTTGGGCGGCGCGGGCTGGTTGTTGAACTTGATCCAGAAGCAGTGCAGCAGTTCTTCCGCCTGGTCGCGTGTGAGCGTGCCATCCGCCAGACCGTGCTGATAGAACGGATACAGATGCTGGTCGAGCTTGCCGGGGTTGAAGGCGTCCCAGGGATTCAATTCCGTCGTGACCCCCAGATGGACGAACCAGTAATATTGCAGGGCTTCCCAGAAGTCGCGCGGGGCATGAGCCGGGACATGGGTGCAGACGTCGGCGATGCGTTCCAGTTCCTGCCTGCGCTGCGGGTCGCGCTCCCTCTGGGCAAGGGAGCGGGCGTGGTCTGCATAGCGCTCGGCGAAGCGGATCAGAGCTTCGGCGCAAACGCGCATGGCCTTAAGCTGTTCCTGACGGGCATAGGCCTGCGGGTCGTTGAAGTAATCGAGCGATTCGAGCTGCCCGTCGATGTCGGCGATGAAATCGACCATCCCCTTACGATAGATTTTGTCGTCCAGCACGGTATGGCCCGGCGAGCGCTGCTCCATAAATTCGGTGAAAATACCAGCATCGTAGGCGGCTTTCCATTCGGCGGTCATTTCATGCAGGATGCGGTCGCGCATGGTCCTGCCCTGCCAGAAGGGGATGATGCTTTCCCGATAGCGTTGGTAGGTGGCCGGACTCACTTTGAACGCCACCTTTTCGCGCGTGTCCAATATCTCCAGGTCGCGCAGGGAGTGACAGCATAACTCGGGATACGTCGGGGCGGCTTTGGGGGTCGGGCCTTTTTCGCCGACGATCAGCTCCCCCTCGTCGATGCAGATGGTTTTGTGTTCCATCAGGTAGCGGAAAGCCTCGGCACGGGTCAGCGGAACCGACCATGGTTCCTGCTGCTGCTGATAGAAGCAGGTCATCAATTCCGCGCGCTCCGCTGAAAGCATGGGAACCGCATCCAGGCTCTGCTGGCGGAGATGGGCCACACGATCAGTCATCGCCATGATTCACCCTCCTGTTTTGACTTGCAAGCCGTAATCGCGAAAGAGCTGTTCAATCTCAGTCATGCGAGAATCGTCGGGGGCATCGGTCGGCGGCATCGGATTGGTGCGGGCCAACCGGTCGTATTTATCGACGCCGATCCGGTGATAGGCCAGAAGATCGACGCGTTCCACTGCGGACAGCGTGCGCAGGAAGCGGGCGGTCTCATGAAGATTGTCCTCATCATCGTTGATATTGGGGATGATGGGAATGCGGACGATGATGCGGTGACCTTTCGCAGAAAGCCATCTCAGGTTGCTCAACACCCGGTCATTGGGCGCGCCGGTCACCCTGCGATGGCGCGCGCTGTCCATCAGCTTGACATCGTACAGAAACAGATCGACGTCCTGCCGCACCCGGTCGAAGGCGGCCTGCGGCGCATAGCCACAGGTATCCACCACCGTCTGGATTTCTTCGGCTTTACAGGCACTGAGCAGTTCGGCCAGAAAGTCGGTCTGAAACAGCGGCTCTCCACCGGAGAAGGTCACCCCGCCTCGCGATTGATCGTAGAAGGCCCGGTCGCGCAGGATCTCGTCCATGACGTCAGCGACCGTCATCTCCTGGCCGACGATTTCGCGCGCGTTGGCGAAGCAGGCTTCCACGCAGGTCCCGCAGCGCTGGCAGCGGTCGCGGTCGGTGACATACTGGTCGCTGTCCCAGTGGATGGCATCCTGGGGGCAGGTGACCGCGCAGGCACCGCACGCGATGCACAAATTCGGGCGCAGCATCAGCTCCGGTTGGGGATGCTGGCTCTCCGGGTTATGACACCACCAGCAGCGCAGACCGCAGCCTTTCAGAAAGACGGTCGTGCGAATGCCCGGCCCATCATGCACCGAGAATTTTTTAATGTCGAATACAATCCCGCCGGTCATTGTGTTCTATATCGCTTATGGATGGATCATCGCATCGGGTCAGGGTGAGATCGGCGTAAGCCAAACACAGCAGCGTCATCGGCTCCTGTCTTCATTATTCGCTTTGCAACCAGACCGGGACGATGACAAGTGGCAGGTTCTGGCATGACGGATCACCTGTTTGCGGGGGAAAACGCTGGCAGAGCTTTTGACGGCTGCCAAAGTGGACGCTATAGTCGTTGCATGAGGATGGTTTTACCATTCGATCCTGCTGAGACATCAGGTGTCCAGGAGCCGCTATGTTCGCTGACCATTATCGAAAACGTCGTCAGAAGCTTGCGCAGCAGCTCGAAGGTGGAATCGCACTGATCCACGCGTCCGGCATGTCTCCCGATCCTATGCTCCGGGACAAGAATCTGGTTTACCTGACCGGTGTGACCGATCAGAAAGCGCACCTGCTGCTTGCCCCAAATGGCGTCATGGTCGAGGGGTTGGAAACCCGTACCGGGCCAGAACTGATGCGCGGGCGCAAAGTCCACGAAATTCTGTTCGTCGAGTCGCACAGCGAGCAGGATGCCTTTATGGACGGCCCCAGCCCAGCGCTCGACGACATCCTGCGGGCAACCGGTGTGGATCGGGTCTATCCGCTGGGTCGGTTGATTCCAACCTTGCAGCGCGCCCTGATGACGACCGATAGCCTGTGGCTGAATACCCCCCGCACCCTGAATTGGATGCACCTTTAACGGACCATCTGGAACTGATCCAGCGCCTCCGGCAGCGTTTCTACTGGGTCACGCTGAAAAACATCGCCTCGACGATCCATCAGATGCGCTTCGTGAAAGATGATTACGAGATCGCCTCGCTGCGGGAAGCCTTCGCAGTCCAGACCCCCATCTTCGAGAAGATCATGCAAGCCCTCAAACCCGGCACGAATGAACGCCTGGGCCAGGCCATCTTCGATTACGAAGTCCGAATCAGACCTGATCACGTCGCGCACGGCATGGGCGATGATCACTATGCCGCCAGTATCATCGTCGGGGCGGGCAGGAACAGCGCGATTCCCCACTATATGAACAACAATCAGGGGATACAGGACGGTGATCTGGTGCTGATCGACGCTGGGATTGCGGTCAATGGTTACCGGTCGGATATTACCCGCACATTCCCGGCCAATGGCCGTTTTACGCCCCGGCAGCGAGAGCTGTACGCCATCGTGCTGGAGGCCCAGCAGTCCGCGCTTGCCACCATGAAACCCGGTTCCACCATGCTGGCTGCCCATCAAGCCGTTTATGAGGTGTTCAAACAATATGACGTTGCCCGGTACAGTTACGGCAACTGTGGGCATCCGGTCGGGCTGAATATCCACGACGCCAATGGCCGCTATCCCGATGACCGCGAACAGCCCTTCGAACCGGGAGTCGTCGTCGTCATCGAACCATTCCTCACGATTCCCGACGAGGGCATGGGGATTCGCATCGAAGATGGGGTGCTCATTACGGAGACCGGGTGCGAGCTTTTGTCTGGCCCGCCCAGGGAAATCGACGCGGTCGAAGCGTTATGCCAGGGCCGCTGAAGGTCCCCAGATGAGCAGAAGTAATCCCTCTCACTTGACGACCGGAGATGTGCCTCTCCACCGACTCCGGTGAGCCTGCCCGATTAATTTTTGCTGTGCGGCTCTCGCCGAAAAGTCGGATTTGTCCTGTTATTCTCGGCAATCCCCACTCGTCAAGCGACCTGCATTTTCATAGAGTAAAGGTGACGGCATACCGTATTATTCCTGCATCAGGGGACAGGTCTTTTTGAGGGTGATCACTGCCGTATATTAACAATATTTCATCGCTTTGAGAGGAATCGTGGTAACCGGAGCATACCGGCCAGATCCTGTTTTGCTAAAACGGATCGCGCCCCGAGGGAAGCTTTGGAGGGCCGACACGGAAAGTTCTTCCACTGCCGATCTCTCAATCACGGATCATTTGCCGTCATCGATGGGTCGCTTCGATGGCTGGCATTCGGGTTGGCAGCCTCGACAACCTGACCGCTCCTCTTGGATTGCACCAACCGCCAACAGCCTTCCCCGTCATCTGAATCACCGATTTGACCAGCCAATTTACAGAATCCTGATCCGTTTGTGCCGCACGCGCTTGCCCTTCCGGTTGGATCGATACCCCAGGCGTGCGGTGTCGGATTCGCGGGGATGAAGGAGGTGCGGTCACCCCACTTATCAGGCTTGTTCCAGAGTCGCACAAGTCAATTTAGGAGGTAGTTGCATGTTGAAGAACTCACTTTCTCGAAGAGATTTTCTGAAGACCGCGGCGGCATCGGCGGCGCTGACGGCAACTGGCGGGCTGGTCGCTCCGGCAATCGTGGCTGCAAAGCCGCCAGCGCAGGATACCGTCACGATCTCGTTTATGGGCTGGGGCGGTGTGGCCGAGGATGAAGGCGTGCGGGCCGCCATCGAAAAATTCGAATCGGACCAGAGCGCCGTTAAGGTCCAATGGCTGCACACGCCGGACAACTACAACGAAAAGCTCCTGTCCAATGTAGCGGCTGGAACGCCCCCCGACACGGCGTTTATCAGTCAATCGCAGTTCAGGACGCTGGTGCATGACGGGCTGACGATGGACATCACCGATCTCGTCCAGGCCGATCCGGTCATCAGCACGCCGGACTACTTTGTCGAACCGCAGGAAACCCAGCGCTCGACTGACGCTGCGGGCCACTGGTATGGCATCGGCTCTA
>JAIOHO010000211.1 GCA_019912905.1 Anaerolineae bacterium | reverse complement strand
CGTAATAATCGCCCGGCTCGACCGCACCTTTCCAGTCGCAGTGCAGCGCCTGCAAGCCCTGGCCGGGCAGCGCCGCACGAAAGTTGAGCGATGACAGCTTAAACTCCTGATTGAGCACATGGCTGATGGCGGCCAGCACGCGCGGGTGCGTGAAACAGATGTCGAACAGCGGGTCCTTGTTGACCAGGTCGGAAAGGCGGTCCGTCCCCGCTTCCTGATGTACTTCTTTCCCGGCGTTTTCACCCTCGATGCGCACCAGCTCGTCCAGCCGCGCACCCATCTGTGCCACCTGCTGCGGGGTCAGGATGCCGGGCAGAGGCAGGTAGCCCTCCCGATCCAGTTGATCGATTTCCGCCTGGGACAGTGTGTCCGCTTGAACTCCAAGCTGGCGTAAGGCTTCGGCTCTGTTCATAAGTATCCTTATTATGAGATTTTGTTTTATGCGATTCAGGGGGATTATAACACCCTTGTGCAGCGTCCAATATCCATCAGACCTGCCGCCAGAAAACGGGCGCAAGCGTCTATCTGGACTCCTCTGCCATGCGCGCAGCAGTGGTTTGCATGCAGTCGGAGTCAGCCAGACTGTTTACGCTCGATCCTCAGGCGGCTTAAGGGTTAGGGCCGTTCCGCGAACGCGCAAGCCAGGTCAGGTGGTGAACCGTTGGCCTGCTTAGAAATGCATCAGATTGAACAGATAACCGGTGGCGATGATCCCCAGTGCGACGATGCCGATATACAGCCCGATCAGGCGCGGCTTCAGTACCCGGCGCAGGATGATCATTTCGGGCAAGCTGAGAGCGACCACGGACATCATGAAGGCCAGCACCGTCCCCAGGGCGACCCCCTTGTCCATCAGGACGCTGACCACCGGAATGATCCCGGCGGCGTTCGAATAGAGCGGCACCCCAAGGACGACCGCTGCGGGAACTGCCCAGATCGTATCTCGACCCAGGGTCTCTGCCAGAAACTGATCGGGCACAAAACCGTGAATGCCCGCGCCCACCGCGATGCCGACCAGCACATACGGCCAGACCTTGCCGACAATGTCGCGCGTGCTGTCGAGCGCCTGGCTGAAGCGGTCATGCCAGGAAAGGCGCTCCTCCGGGTTCTGCATACGGCGGTTGACGTTGACCTGATAGACAAAGTCCTCGACCTCACGTTCCATCCCCAACCGTCCGATCACGACGCCGGACACGATGGCGATGGTCAGGCCGGAGAGCATGTACAGCCCGGCAATCTTCCAGCCGAACATCCCAAACAGCATCACCAGGGCGATTTCATTGACCATCGGCGCGGTGACCAGAAACGAAAAGGTCACTCCGAGCGGCACGCCCGATTCGACAAAGCCGATGAACAAGGGCACCGCCGAACAAGAGCAGAAGGGCGTCACCACCCCCAGCAGCGCCGCCAGCAGGTTGCCGACACCTTCCCGGCGACCGCCCAGCCAGCGCCGCGTCTGTTCTGGGGTGATGAAGGTGCGCAGCAGGGTGATCATAAAGATCATCGCGGCCAGCAGCATCAGGATCTTGGGGACATCGTACAGGAAGAAGTTCACCGACTGGCCGAGATGACTCTCCGCGCTCAGTCCCAATAACCGGTAAGTCAGAAAATCCGCGATCGTCTGTAAATTGGCAAACCCCAGCACCCATGCCAGCGCTGCCAGACCCACCAGATTGAAATCGCGCCGATCATGATCGTCACGGCGCTTTACCGTCGATGCCATTGTGCACCTCGACTTGATTTACCGACAGACAGAGCTAGAACGAAACCTCGGGGCCGCTGTGAGGATGTGCTTACAGCGCGTTGCCTTCGTACTGGCGCACCCACGCCACGATCTGATCCCGTTTGGGAATTCGCCCACTGGACACAACCTGCTCCTCGATGACCAGCGCGGGCGTACTCATCACGCCATAGGCCGCGATGTCGGCATAGTCTGTCACTTTCACCAGATCGTAGGCGACGGCTCCACCGTCGAGCGCGGCCCGTACTTCGGCTTCCAATCGTTTGCAGTTTGGGCAGCCGGACCCCAACACCTTGATATGCAGCATGACTTAAGCTCCTTGTATTTCAGATAACATGATCGTCGCACAAGCTGGACAGGGACAGCCCTCCAGCTTCTCCCGGCGGGCGTGTTCAGATGGCCCATACAGGACTTCGAGCAGCAGGGCCGCCCGTTCATCTGTCAGCCGGTAATAAACCTGCAAGCCCTCTTTACGGCTGTCCACCAGACCGGCATCACGCAGGACTGTCAACTGCTGAGAGACATACGCCTGGCGTCGGCCCAATGCCGTTTCGATGTGACACACGCACACCTCACCCTGGCGCAGCAGATCGACAATTTCCAGTCGAACCGGGTGCGCCAGTGCCTTGAATACCTGGGATATGAGCTGGTAATCTCGGCGCATCGTACTTCCATATTCAAAATCCTGAATATACTGTACGACTCCTGAAGCAGAACGCGCAGTGCCTGATGTCACAACGCACCGATGACATTTGCGTATAGCTAGAAAGCAGGGCGCGCAAATCAGGCGAGGGGTAAAGGGTGCTCCTGGTGTACAAGAATGTGCCGGAAATGCGCACCGATCAGACTGGCGGCGATTTCAGTCTGGGACAGTGTATCGGGCCACGCTCGACTGACCTAAGCTCCGGCTCTATTCATAATTTCCCTTTTATGAGATTATGTTTTATGAATTTCAGGGGAATGATATCACCTTGTGCAGCGTCCAATATTCATTAGACTTGGCACAATGTTACTATCCATCTTAAGTGCCCTCTACCTGTTGGGCGCTGTGCTGCTGGCGGTTTACGCCCTGGGCATGGTAGTCCTTCTATTGACCTACTGGCGGCACCGGGGCGAACAGGTGCCGCTGCCCCAGGTAGACGAGTGGCCCACGGTGGCCGTTCAGCTTCCCGTTTATAACGAGGGTCATGTGATCGACCACCTGCTCGAAGCGATGGCCTGGCTGGATTATCCCCGTGACCGGCTGGTGGTGCAGGTGCTGGATGATTCCACGGATGAGACGACCGCACTGATTGCCCGGCGCGTTAAACGGCTGCGGCTGCTGGGAATTCAGGTGCAGCACATCCACCGCACAAGTCGAAGCGGCTTCAAAGCAGGCGCGCTGGCGAATGCCCTTGAGCATGTTGATGCGGATCTGGTGGTAGTGTTCGACGCCGACTTTGTGCCGGACGCGAGGTTTTTGCGTCAGACGGTGCCTTATCTGGTGGCCGACCGGCAGGTGGGGATGGTTCAGGCGCGTTGGGGGTACCTGAATCCTTTTGACAATGCGCTGACGCTCGGTCAGACGCTGGCGCTGGATGGACATTTTGTCGTCGAGCAAACGGCGCGCAGCCGGGCCGGGTGGCTGCTCAACTTCAGCGGCTCCGGTGGGGTCTGGCGCGCGACCTGCATCGGCGAGGCTGGCGGCTGGCGGTCCACCACCCTGACCGAGGATCTCGACCTCAGCTACCGCGCACAGCTTGCCGGGTGGCGATTTTTGTACCTGCCGGATGTCGTCGTGCCCGGCCAACTGCCGCCCCAGATGGCCGCCTATAAGCGGCAGCAGGCACGCTGGGCACAGGGCAGCACCCAGACCTTGATGACGATGCTGGGGCCTCTGGCGCGCGCCCGCCTGTCGTTGAGCCAGAAGGTCATGGCCCTGATGCACCTGTGCCAGTATTTACCTCAACTGCTGATGCTCCTCATCATCCTGCTGACTCCGCCATTAATTGGGACGCATGGGCTGCATCGCCTGCCGTTGGGACCCCTGGGGTTGGCCGGGCTGGGGCCGCCGCTGCTTTTAGTCGTCAGCCAGCGCGAGTTGTATCGCAATTGGCAGCAGCGTCTGCTGGTTTTCCCGGTGCTGATGGTGTTGGGAATTGGCCTGTCCTGGAATAATTCCCTGGCGGTTTTGCGGGGGTTGAGTTCGGCTGGGCGGCAGTCGGAATTTCTGCGCACGCCCAAGTTTACCAGCGACTGGTCAACCAGCGCCTACGCCCTGCGTGTGGACCGCCAGGTATGGGGCGAGATATTCCTGGCGCTGTACTCACTCGGCGGCCTGCTGATCGCGCGGCACACCTATCCGACGTTGATGCCGTACCTGGCATTGTGCACCTTGGGCTTCAGCCTGGTTGCTATCTGGACTCTGTACGACACCTGGCGGATCGCCCACCATCGTCCGCGCCAGAGGAAAGCGTGATGCGGCCAGGTGCTCACCTGAGTTTCGGTTGACTGTCTAAGGGGATAATGCTAGACTGTCAGGCGATGGCATAATCGACCTGACCAGGTTGCGAAAGTCCCCACGGGGTTGTGGCGGAACGGCATACGCAGGTGACTTAAAATCTCCCGTCCTGACGGACTTGTGGGTTCGAATCCCACCAACCCCACCTAACGAGAGTTTAGTCGAACAAGAGTGTCATTACAAGCATAAAATGACCGTTCGGCCATTTTATGCTTAGTGGTGTCGTCGGACAATTTATCCTTTGTTTTATGGTTGTCGTTTCCAAGGACACCATTGCTTCAATTCGGCCTTAATAAATCGCGCAATCACAGACGTCGAAAAGCCACGACCATTTTCAGAATCTGAACCAATTCCTCACGATACTGACGATCCACGCTACGTATGATCTCCAGAGCTTCCCGCTCCACCTCATCAAGACTCTCCTGATCATCCCATGAGGTGACAATTTGGTCCCGAATACCAAGCAACCACTCTACTGATGTATCCAACGCCTCCGTAATCGACACCAGCGAGTTGAGCGACGGTGACTGTTCGCCGCGTTCAATCTGGCTGATCGTACTTTGGTTCACCTGAGCGCGTTCTGCCAGAGTTTCCTGAGACATGGACAACTCCATTCGTCTTGTCCGTACACGGTTTGCCAATAGGCTGGGATCATACTTGTTCACATTTTCTGCCGCTCAGTTAGTGGTTCATCCAGCAAATAAGCGCTATTCAATGACACCTCACCCCTTGCCAACCTGCGGTTGTCTTTCCCCTCTCCAAGTTGGAGGGGAGTCGAGTCGCGCGAGACGGGGTGAGGTGAGCGGTCGGTCGCAAATCGCTCCAAAACTGGACCATACGCTCTCATAAACTTACCGGATGCAGCAGTTAGTGCTTTATCCGGTAAATAGCACAAATTAGGCAGCCTTGCGCCAGACAAAAGGCCGACGATGGCGATTCCAGTAATCGGTTGCGTGTTGGATGGCATGGATAATCTCATCCGTATTGAGAAATCGACGGCCTTTCAAAGCTAAGGAGCGCAAGGTTTTCCACCAGGGTTCGATGAGATTGAGCCAGGGGGTATAGGTGGGTTGGAAAAGGAAGCGTACCCGCGGATGGGTCAGTGCCCACAGCAGCACATCCAAGGTTTTGTGCGTCGACAGATTATCGAGAATAAGGATGATGGCTCCCTGGGTCCAGGTCGCCACCACACGATCGAGAAAGGCGATGAAATTGGCACTGGTTCGCCCATCGGCACACCAGGTCAGGGCTTGTCCGCTGCCAGGTTCAAACGCACCGAAGGTCCAGACCTTCCCGCGTCGCCCATAATCGGCTTCAATCGGGGGTCTTCGCTCGGACCAGCGAGCTGCCCAGTAGGTTTTGGCCGCCGTCGGTCCCATCTCATCGACACAAAGGACATGCGTATCCGGTGGCGGTTGACGATACAAACTCACAATCGCCCCTTTTTTTCAACGAACTGGGGATCAGGACTTTCGCTGAAATAGGTCTTTTCCTGATACCACTTCAAGCCTTCTTGCCTCAGCACAGCGGCTAACTGGCTGCGCGAAACGGGAATGCTCAGGATGGTGTTCACATATTCCACTAAGCGATCCAGTGTCCAATGACCG
>JAIOHO010000210.1 GCA_019912905.1 Anaerolineae bacterium | reverse complement strand
CACCAGTCTTCGATGTTTTCCATCCAGTGATAATAGATTTTCTCGAAGCGCTCCGGCACGATTTTGATCCGCCCGTCGCGGACGGCGGCAATCGCTTTTTCCGCCAGCGGCTGGATCTTGAGGAACCATTGGGTGCTGATCAGAGGTTCGACAATCTCACCGCCGCGCTGCGTGCGTGGGACGGTATGCACAATGTCCACGACCTTCACCGTCAGCCCGGCAGCTTCCATGTCGGCCCACAGTTTCTTGCGGGCCTCGAAGCGGTCCAGACCGGCATATGGCCCCGTATTGGCGTTCAGGCTGGCATCGCGGTTCATGATATTGATGATGGGCAGGTCGTGGCGCAGCCCGATCTGATAATCGTTCGGGTCATGACCCGGCGTCACTTTGAGCGCGCCGGTCCCCACTTCGCGATCCACATAATCGTCAGCGATGACCGGAATCTCCCGGTTGAGCATGGGCACCAGGGCTGTTTTGCCGATCAGGTGCCTGTAGCGGTCGTCCTTCGGATGGACGGCCACCGCTGTATCGCCCAGGATGGTTTCTGGCCGGGTCGTCGCCACCGGGACGTGACCGCCATCCTTGATTGGGTAGGTAAAGTAATACATCTTGCCCGGCTCTTCTTCCCGCTCGACCTCCAGATCCGAGACCGCGGTTTGCAGGCCGGGACTCCAGTTCACCAGGCGCGGGCCGCGATAGATAAGACCCTGTTCGTAGAGGGTGACGAACACCTCCTGGACCGCATTCGACAGCCCATCGTCGAGTGTAAAGCGCTCGCGGTCCCAATCGCAGCTGGCTCCTAGCTGGCGCAGTTGGTTAATGATTTCGCCGCCATATTTTTCTTTCCATTCCCAGGTGCGGGCCAGAAATTCCTCGCGTCCCACTTCCTGGCGGCTGGTGCCCTCGTTTTGCAGCATCTTTTCGACCTGAAGCTGGGTGGCGATTCCGGCGTGATCGCTGCCGGGGACCCAAAGCGCCGCCTTACCGCGCATCCGCTCATAACGGATCATCAGGTCTTCCAGGCTGACAAACAGGACATGGCCGATGTGAAGCGCCCCGGTCACGTTGGGCGGCGGAATGCTGATGACGAACGGCTCGGCGTCCGGCCCGGCCACCTCGGGCTTGAACCAGTGATTTTCTTCCCACCACGCGTAAAGGCGGGATTCGGCTTCACCGAAGTCAAAGTTCTTGGGCATAGTCTTTCGGGTCATTTCCTGCATGATTGGCTTCCTCCTATTTCGCACCGAGCGGTTTGCGCGCGACCAGCACCCGTTCCGAGCGGTCGGGTTGATCGGTAATCTCTTCGAAACCTGCTTCCAGCAGCACCACCTTGACCTCATCGGTCGACAGCGGGCGGAAGATTACCTGCCGCTTCATGGCCGTGTGCTTATTGCCTTTCCCCTCGACAATATACAGATTCTGGGTGGCAATGACCGGTGGGCCATCCTGCCATTCCCAGATGTCGAAGGTGATAAACTCGCTGCCATCCTCAAAGTCATGCGTGAAACCCGGGATAAATCGCGGACGCGCCTCCATAAACGGAGCAAAATCGCGCATGCCGATGACCAGAACGCCGCCGGGCCGCAGCAATTTGTGAAACGTGTGCAGCGTAAACTCAATCTCCGCATCGGTGAGCAGGTGGGGCAGCGAATTGCCTTTCGTCACGATGGCGTCGAATGGTCCGTCCACCAATTCATGCAGGTGAACGAAGTCTGCTCGTTCGAACTCCAGACTGCCGCGCAGCGCATACTGCTGCGCAATTTCCTGGGCCTTGCGCAGCATGCCCGCGCTGGGGTCTACTGCCACGACATCAAAGCCCAGTTGGGCCAGGGCAATCGCCTGGGTGCCTGCACCGCAGGAGGCATCCAGCACCCGGGTGACGCCTTTATTGCGGAAAATTGCGCGCAGGCCAAGCCCTTCACGCTCGAGCTGGGTCTGCCAGTCCCGATAGAAGAGTGGATAGTATTCTGCAATTGCATCGTAGAACGCGCTGGTGTCATTGGTGGCGATCATGCGATATCCTTCCAGGCATCCCTGAATCCAAATAAAAAATCCCTTCGTCAGCAAGGACGAAAGGACTTTACCTTCCGCGGTACCACCTTGATTCTTCGCACGGAAACGCGAAGCACTCGAAAGCGATAACGGGCTTCACCGGTCTGGCTTACCCATGCTCAATCACTTCAGCCAGACAACTCACGGGCGACTTTCGACCGACGCTTGCCAGCAGGTTTTCAGCCAGCGACCTGCACTCTCTGAATACAAGGAGGTCTGTCTACTACTCCCGATCAGCGTTGTTGAAGGGAGTATAGCATGCCCGGAAAGCGTGCGTCAATGCCCTGAAATGTGGGGTTAGCGCTCCTGGTTTTGCAGCATCGTGCGGATGCGGTCAGCCACCATATCGATGGCGACGGTATTAAAACCGCCCTCTGGAATGATGATGTCGGCATAGCGCTTGCTGGGTTCGACAAATTGGAGGTGCATCGGGCGAACCGTCTTGAGATACTGCTCGATGACGGACTCTGCGGTGCGCCCGCGCTCAGCGATGTCCCGCTGCAAGCGGCGAATGAAGCGAACATCCGAATCGGTATCGACGAAGATTTTGACATCAAACAATTTGCGCAGTTCAGGTTCCGCAAAAATCAAGATGCCCTCGACCAGAATAATTGGCTGCGGCCCCATCGTGTGGGTGTAAGGCAGGCGTTTGTGCTCGCGGAAATCGTACACCGGAATTTCCGTCGATCTGCCGGTTTGAAGCTCCTCAATGTTGGCAACCATAAGGTGCGTATCGAGCGCATCCGGGTGGTCAAAGTTGCGGATTCGGCCCTCATAGAGGGGGATGTGAATGATGTCTTTGTAATAGGTGTCGTGTGGAAGATATGCGATGTGGTGTTCACCCACGCGGGTGAGCAGGGCATTGGAAATCGTGGTTTTGCCCGACCCTGTCCCTCCGGCGACCCCGATCGTGATCGGGCGGTGTTGTGCGGCCATCCTGCCTCCCAGGGCAATAAAAACGCCCGTAACAGGGGTTGTCTACGGGCTTCTGAGCCACCCGAGGGACTTGAACCCTCAACCTCACGCTTACGAAGCGTATGCTCTGCCATTGAGCTAGGGTGGCAATCAAACGGCATTATAACAGGGGGCGATGGCACAGGCAAGACTTGAGTCGCGTATTAGTGCCGGAAATGACGTGTCCCTGTAAACACCATCGCGATGTTGGCCCGGTTAGCCGCTTCGATCACTTCGGCGTCGCGAATGGAGCCACCGGGTTGAATGACCGCAGTCACCCCTGCGGCAGCCGCGGCCTCAATACCATCGGCAAAGGGAAAGAATGCGTCCGATGCAAGCGATGCGCCATGAGCATTTTCCCCGGCCTTGGTCACGGCTAGCTTGGCTGCATCCACTCGGCTGGGCAAACCGCCGCCGACACCGACCACCCGATTCGGTCTGGCAATTACGATCGCGTTCGATTTGATGTGCTGTACCGCTTTCCAGGCGTACTGCATGGCTTCATATTCTTCGGTGGTTGGTTTACGCTCCGTCACCGTTTTAAAGACTGTACCTTCCGGGTCGCCCATGTCCGCGCGTTGAACGAGAACACCGCCATGCACCGTGCGAATT
>JAIOHO010000209.1 GCA_019912905.1 Anaerolineae bacterium | reverse complement strand
ACTTCGCGCAGCGCGGGCACCGATGCCACATCGCCCAGGATGCCAACCCACTCCCCCGGCTGCACTGCCGTCGAATAATTGACCAGCACATCGGCCAGCCGCTGCAAACGCACATCTGCCATGATGATCGCTCCTTGTGGAAACAAAAGGACGGCCTCTATGCCGCCCCGATAAGTCTAGCTCACGTTGAAAATCATGCCAGATCAACCACCGGCCAGATGGTCTCATCCAGACCCAGGTTAATCGGCGCGGAAACGCCACTCGCCATCGACCATCGTGCGCAGGACCTGAGTTTCCAGGATTTCGTCCGGCGGGATAGTGTACAGGTTCCGATCCAGCACCACCAGATCGGCAAGATAACCCGGTGCGAGCTGACCCAGGCGATTCTCCATCCCCGCCGCATACGCCGGTCCCATCGTGAAACCGCGCAGGGCTTCATCCACCGTCAGCCGCAGGTCGGGATACCAGCCCTCCGGGCCAGGGGAACCATCCGGTCGGCGGCGGGTCACCGCGGCATAGATGCTCTTGAGCGGTTCAAACGGCTCGACCGGCGAATCCGTCCCCAGGGCCACATGCGCCCCCTGGTCGATTTGCAGGCGGATGTTGTAACTCCAGCGGCTGCGCTCACCCCAGTAGTGATCCGCCGCCTGATAATCCGATGTGGCATGAATCGGCTGCATCGAGGCGATGACGCCCAACTGCGCCAGCCGGTGCGCGTCATCCGGGTGGATAATCTGGACATGTTCGATCCGGTGGCGGCGCATGGCCGGAGTCTCGCCACGCAGGGCTTCTTCCCGGCGCACGGCTTCATACACGTCGAGCACCTCATGCACCGCGCGGTCACCGATGGCGTGGACGGTCGAGGGGAAACCGGCGGCGCTGGCTCGACTGACCCGCTCCTGAAGATCTTCCTTGTCGATCACCGACATGCCGTAATTGTCCGGCTCGCCGAGATAGGGTTCGATCATATAGGCGGTTCGTGGTCCTAAGGCCCCATCAGCGAAAATCTTCTGCCCGCCCAGCCTGATCCAATCGTCGCCAAAGCCGTGCCGCAGGCCACCTTCCAGCACGCCGTCGATCCAGTAATCATTGACGTTCTTGAGCACACGCAGGCCCAGCTTGCCACGCTCCCGCAGAATCTGAAGCGCGCGCAGGCAGTCGGGGCCATCAAAATCATGGATACCGGTCAGGCCAGACGCCAGCGCCAGCGCCTGGGCTGCCTCCATCCGATCCGCCAGTTGTTCGACGGTCAGGTCCGGGATGTGGCGGCTGACGAGGTCGGTCGCATTCTCGAACAGGATGCCGGTCGGTTCGCCGGAGGCAGCGCGCTGAATATGGCCGCCGTCCGGATCAGGCGTTTCGGCGGTGATTCCACACTGGCGCAGCGCCAAACGGTTCACCCAGGCGGCGTGGCCGCTTTTTGCGCTCAGCATCACCGGATGCTGCGGCGCAACCGCATCCAGGTCCGCCGCGTTTGGAAAAATCGGCTCCGGCCAGAAATCCTGCGACCATCCCCACCCGCGAATCCATTCACCCGGCGGGGTCACCCGAACGCGTTCGGCCACCCGTTCCAGGGCGATGGCTTTCGATGGCACTTCAAAGACATCGGCCCACTGCAATTTCTGCGAGGTCAGCGCCCAGTGGATATGGGCGTCGGTCAGCCCCGGCACGACGGTCTGGCCGCCCAGGTCATCCCGTTTGGTGCCAGGACCCACCAGCGCCAGCATTTCGGAGTCCGACCCCACCGCCACGATACGCCCGGCGATGATCGCCAACGCGGAGACATGGGGATGCTGCGGATCAAGGGTGAGGATGTGACCGTTATACAGGACACGTTCAATAAGAGTCATAGCTGTTCACGCACCAGGTTGAGGGCATTCTGAACTTCTTCAGGTGTCGGCACCCCTTCGAGCCAGGGCCGTGTGATGGCGGTCGCGCCCAGACAGGCCGCAACTCGGGCCACTGCCTGCATATCGGCATTCAGCAGCTGCATGCTCGATAGAACGGCTGCCGCAAACACATCGCCCGCGCCCGTCGAGTTCACCTCTTCAAGCTGAGGGGTGTCATAATGGAACGGCTGGCCGCGATGGTAGTAGGTGCCGCCGCGTGCTGCCTGGGTCACAAACAAGTGCTCGACCGCACCGGCAAAGGACGCCTCCAGGTCGGGCGCTTCGGCAATATCTTCTTCGCTGAACACGACGATGTCGATGTCCTTCAGCACATCAGCATCAAACCAGCGCTTGAAATACACCCGTCCATCAGATCCCCATTCGCGCAGCCAGCCCTGAAGGGTCAGCATCACCGTCGAGTGGCGGAACAGGTGCGCAAGCTGCGGATCGACCTCCCCGGTCAGCGGCGCGAGGTGGACCAACGGCGTCGAAAGCCATGCTTCGGGCACCTCGTTCACGCCAATCGGCGCGGCGACACCCCGGATGTACTGAGTTCGCCGACCCTGCCGATCATAAATGTTTTCAAAGGTGCTGGTCGATTGTGCGGGAATCACCACCTGTTCGGTGATATAAGGTTCAAGCTGTGCCAGCAGGGGTTCATCGGCGGCTGTGCTGGTCAGCACACGCACCTGATGTCCGAAAGCGCTGGCCGCCATCGCCGCATAGGAAACCGTCCCCCCCAACCGACGGCCTGTAGGCGTCAGATCGGCGGTGGCATGCCCAATGACCAGATAGCTCAATGTCATGGGTTAGTTCGGCACAATGGTAACTTTACGCGACTGCCCCTCACCCACACTGCGCGTCGTCACATCACTGCGACTGCGCAGCGCCAGATGAATGATCCGGCGCTCGTAAGGCGGCATCGGCTCCAGCGAGATCGTCCGCTGCTGGCGAACCGCCTGATCTGCCATGCGCTGAGCCAGCTCATTCAATTTACCGGTGCGCCGGGCTTTGTAGCCCGCCACATCGACCACGATATTGGCCCGCCGCTGCAATTCCCGGCTGGTTATCAGGCGGGTTACATACTGAAGAGACGCCAGTGTTTCACCCCGGCGGCCAATCAACATACTGAGGTCACCGGAACCGGCTACATTCAACAGCCAGGGGGCACTTTCACCCTCATCACTGCTTTGAGCGCGGCGAACTTCTACCCGGGCGCGAATGTCCATCTTTTCCAGAAGTTCCACCAGCACCACTTTGCCGACCTCCGCGTCCTCATCGAGAGGACCGTCATACGGCTCGACGTCGTCGCTGATGAACACATCGTCGTCATCTTCATCGGGAATATCAGGTTCGGCGACAGCCTGTTCCTGGGGCACCCGTTCCTCGACCACCGGCGCAGGTGCAATCAGCAGCTGAAGCCGGACACGTGCCGGACGTGCCCCAATCCCAAACATGCCGCGTGACGGTTCTTCCAGCACTTCCACGATCACGTCACCGGGACCGGCACCCAGCTCAGCCAGCCCTTTTTCTATGGCCTGTTCGACATCTTCGCCAGTCGCCTCAATTGAACGTCCTGAGTCCATAGAACCATCCTTAATTCAATAATTGTCGCACAAACAGACTGTGCGTTACTTGTTTTTGGTTTTCGTCTTCTGACCAGTTCGGGCTGTATCGCGCGTCTTCCCATTGTTGGAAGAAGTCGCCGCTTTCGTTTTGTCCTTGTCGGCAGCGGGGCCAGCGCTTGGTGTCGCACCGGCCTCCTGGCCGCCGCGCCCGAGAAGGCTGCCCAACTTCAGCTTCGACTGGCCCATCATGCTGTATTGGATAATGCCGATCAGGTTGGAAACGACGAAGTAAATCGATAGACCCACCGAAAACGACAGCGAGAAAAACCCGAACATGAGCGGCATGATTGTCGTCATGGATTGGGTCATCGCCTGAGCCTGATTGGGCTTTCCATCATCACTCCCTGCCGGAGGGGTTGGCGGTACAGTCAGTTTGGACTGGGCCCAGGTTGTCACCAGCACCAGCGCAGGCAGCGCCAGCGCCCAGGTCGGATTATTGGTCGGCGCTTTCGTGAGATCCATTCCCAGCCAGATGTTTTGCAGCGGGACCAGATGATCCAGGCCAGGTACGAGGAGCCGTCCCGACAGGTCGATCAGCTGAAATGGCGTTGCTGCCAGCGTATGGATAATTGCCTGGTAAAGACCAATCAGAATCGGGAACTGGATGACCAGCGGCAGACATCCACCAAAGGGATTCACGCCATGCTGCTTATACAGATCCATCTGCTCCTGAGCCAGCTTTTCACGATCGTTCTTGTACTTATCTTGCAGCTTCTTCAACTCCGGTTGGAGTTCTTGCATCCGCTTAGAAGAACGCTGCTGCTGCGCGGTCAGAGGCAGAATCGCCACACGGACCAGCACAGTAAATACCACAATCGCCAGGACGATATTCTGCCCCAGTAAAGAATAAAGCAGGGTCAGTAACGTGATAAATGGATTGAGGATCAAATCCCACATTGAAACATTACTCCTCGACTCTTCCCCTGCTCACTCAGCGTCCATACGTCCAGACCCGTTCGCCTGATTGCAGCGTAAAGGCTACCAACAGTTCCTGGGTGCTCGGTGTACCAGCCACAATGATGGGTTCCGGTAGATTCACCGTATCACTCGGTTCAATAAGCAGGAAATCCGAGAGCGCTTCATCACTCAATTCGCGCGAAAAGAAGGTGCTGCCGTCTTCACGATTCAGCCAGTAGAGCTTTTTGTCACGCGAACCGACAATGACATATTCGTTCTTCACCAATGGAGTCGTGCGAATCGCCCGGTTCGTCACCTGGGCCTGCCAGACTTGCTGAAAGTCACGCCCGCTGATATCGAGCGCGTAAACCGCGCCACCCATATCGGCGGCGTACAGGACGCCATCGACGATCGAGGGGGTGTTCCAAACCCAGTCATTGGTCTTATATTCCGCCAGAACTTCGCCATCCAGCGAAATTTTCAGGACCTTGCGGGCGAAGCTGCCCACATACAGGTTTCCTTCATAATAAGCGGGCGCTTCAGTGACGGCCCCCTGTAAATCCAGTTTCCACAATTCATCCCCCGTGGTGGCATTCACCGCATAGAGGAAATGATCGAGCGAACCAAAATAGAGCACGTTGTCGATAATGAGCGGCTGCGACCAGACGCCATGACCAGTCGTGAACCGCCATTCGACAGTCGTTCCATCCTGGCTCAACGCGACCAGCTCCCGCTCACTCAGGCCCATGTACAGCCGATTATCATGCAGCACAGGATTTGAGACGACCGGCCCCGGCAGCGCCACGCCCGCAGCATTCTTGTCCGCACGTGCCGTCTTCAGCCCCACCTCGAACAGGAGATCATTGAAACTGGGAATCAGCAGCGTTTCGTCATTCAGTTGGGCAGGTGTCGAGTAGAATTGGGTGGACTGACCTTCCGGCCCGGTAAATTCCCAGACCCGAGCATTTCCCTCTTCATCAAGGCGGACTTCGCCATCCGAATTGCGCAGTTTGACCGGTGTTCCGTCTTCAGGGTTTATCAGTACGACCCGGTCCTGATAGGCGACCAGGATATCCTGTTCATCACCAATGATACTCACCGCAGGCCAGGAAGCTTCTTGACGAATGGGCACACAGGCCGCTGACAATACGCCCGCCATGACCGCCACTGCCAGAAGCGGGCGCTGCGCCAGGCTCTTAACGATGTTCAATCAGTTACTCCTCTAAATCAGGAACAGGGTCATACCCACCAGGGTTGAACGGATGGCAGCGCGAGATGCGCTTAATTCCCAGCCACCCACCCCGGATAAACCCATAACGTTCAATGGCTTCGTAGGTATAGGTCGAGCAGGTTGGATGGAAACGGCAGCTTGAGGGCAGAGCAGGTGAAATGAATCGCTTATAGAACCGAATCAATCCCAATGCCAGGTATTTCACGCCCGATCACTTTCCATCCACAGCACGCCAGATTGTGCCGCTAACTCTCTTATTATACGTCGGATAGCCTCAAATGGTTGCCCGACGATCGCCGGTCGCGCCACGACGACAATATCAAAACCAGCTTGCAGTTCAGGATGAGATAACCGCAGGGCTTCACGCAACAGGCGGCGTACCCGGTTGCGGGCCACCGCCTTTCCCAAACGTTTACTGGTGATAATGCCGTAACGATTGCGCCCCAATCCATTGGGCCGGACGCTGAAAATCACCCACCGGTGATGATAAGCATGTCCATCCTGGCGTACACGTTCAAAATCTGCGGGTCGACGCAATCGCAAGCGCCGCTCCATCAAATGCTCAGGCTTTCCAGTTCACCTTTTTTACGTGGTTCGGTGTCACCGTCAGTTCGTGCCGTCCATGAGTGCGGCGCGCTTTTAACACCCGCCGTCCATTCCGAGTCTGCATCCGCTGACGAAAACCGTGCACACGCTTCCGACGCCTGATTTTTGGTTGCCAGGTACGTTTGGTTGACATTGCGTTTTTACCTCACATCAAGCCAGCTTGAACTGGTTCAATTCGTCCGTAAATATTAGGAAGGGCTAGTATACATGACAGGCGATAGGCGGTCAACCCGACGCTTGAATGATCGCTGGAATTCAAGTATAATCTTCATTTAGTCTGAAACAATCGAACATGTTGTACCTTCACCTTCAAACTCCCCTGTGGAACTCTTACTCTTTACAAGCTGGAGGCATGTGATTCTTGGTACCAGCTCATCATTGGATGCGCAGTTTCCAAATCGGGCGGGATGATATCGACTTTATCGCCAACCTGCTGCTGGAAAAAGAGCGCCCACTTAGCACGGAACAACTCGCACGGATTCTTGTCGAAGAGCGTCTTGCCCAGGAAGCCGCCGCCTTGCAGGAGCGTTTCAAAGACGCCCATTTTTACAATCCTGCCAGCGGTTACGAGGTGGGCAGCCGGGTCATTTTCCCAACGTTTGACTTTGCATCCGGGGTCGTCGTCAGCCTGCGACCAGGCGTCAACCCGGATTTTGAGCCATTCTCAGTCATAACAGTCGAATTTGACACTGAAAACGGCGGTGATCCGCGCCCAAAGCGCGAATTCGCCGTACAAATGAGCACACCACATACCCTCAGCCGCACAGAAGATGACGAGTTCGAAAACTCGGTTTACACCAGCAGCCTGACTGTAGACGACATTCTGGAGGCGGCAGGTGACGATATTATCTACACACTTGAAAGCAAGCTGTCCGAAGCGGATTCGCTGGTCCAGGTGGCGGGTCAGTGGTTCCCCATCGACCTGCTGACGGAGGTCAATGTCGGCCATCTGCATCTGGCTGAGGCGATCCTCGACATCAACAGCGGCGGTCCACTGGCACCGGCTGTCATCCTGGAAGAAATGGGTGGGCTGGGCAGCGGTGCGAAGGCGCTGCAAGAGTTCTCGTTGAACTATGTCCTCAAAGACGACAATCGCTTCGACGAAGTCGGTCCCAAAGGCGCCATTCTCTGGTACCTGAGCCGTCTCGAACCCGCCGAAGTCCAGCAGGCCCCCCGCCCCCTTCAGTACATTCCCATCGAATATGATCGTTCTCTCCTCAGTCCCGAAATGCTCGAACTCGAAAAGGAACTCGACGACGAACTCTCGCCGCCGGAGGTGGTGCAGGCATCCGGGCGCAGCCAGACGTTGATTCTGAATTATCCGCACCGGCGCGTCGGTACGCTGCCTCTGAACGGCGCGATGCGACAGGTCTTCCCAACCGCACAGCGCACGCTGCGGACGTATATCACGCTGGTCGATGGTCAGGACGAAGAAACCTATCCCGGTTGGGTGGTGCGCAAAGAGCGCTACGTCTTCGGCCTGAACAAGTTCTATCGCAAGCACAAACTGCCGGTTGGCGCATTTGTTACTGCGCGCAGAACCGAAGATCCGGGCAGGATTGTCGTCGATTTCAACGCCTATCGACCACGCACCGAATGGGTGCGGCTCATCGCCCCCAAAAACAACCAGATCGCCTTCGAAGAAGCGCGGCGTTCGATCGGGGCAGGTTATGATGATCTGATGCTGCTGGGTGCGGACGACCTGGAAGCAGTGGACGCGCTGGTCGAAACTACCCTACAGCAGCGCAAGCCGCTGGCGGCAATCATTCACAATGTCATCACAGCCCTGGCCCACCTGACCCCACAAGGGACCGTGCATGCCAAAACAATCTACAGCGCCGTCAACGTCGTCAAACGCTGTCCACCCGGAGCGATTCTTGCCATGCTGGTCGCCAACCCGGACTTCGAGAATGTGGGCGGACATTACTGGAAACTCAAGGGTAATTAGGAGAAGTGGGCATGGTGACACCCGGCAATAAGCCCAGTATGCTGATCAAACCCACACTCGACACGAAATTCTATGTGGATTATTCCTGGTGGGATCGCAGTTCCGAGGATCTGCGCATGTATCTGCTCAGTCACGTCCTGCCAGAACAGCGGGATCGACTGATTAACACCGAGGCGGGCAGCGTCATCGACTACATCGACCCGGATACCGGCGAGGTGTTTCAGCTCGATGAGCTGCAATTTGCCATCAAGAAGGCGGCGGAAGATCCCAATTTTATCAACCCGCAGACCTCTGGTGGACAGTGTGTTCCGCGTGTTTCTGGCGAATAATAACACCCCGCAGACTCCGCGTGAACTTGGTGACAAGACGGGCCGGAATGCGACGACCATTCTCAAAACCTTCAGCGGCACACGCATCTATAAGGGTATTCGTCCTTACACGCCCGAAACGCCGCCCCCGGACAATGGATAGAGGAACAAACACCGCATGAGTCGCGTGATCAACACAGACAGTGCTGGCAAGAAGCGCAACCAGAACATGCGCACCGGGGCTGAACTCCTGCGCCGCCTCAGCCAGAAAGATACGATGGACGCCGAAGCACGGGACATGGTGGCCCTGCTGGTGTACTGCCTGCGCGAGATCGACGAGGGTATTGACGTCTCGGCTCAGGCCTGGGAAAAGCGCGATTACTGGATGAAAGCCGAGGAATTCCGCCAGCGGTGGCGCTGGTCGGGTGATCTGGCTGATGAGCTGCAAGCCATGGTCTTTGATGACGAGTGGCAACGGATGCCCGAAATGATGGTACGGCTGCTGCCCTATTTCAGCGACATTAAGATCAACAAATTTATGCGCAAACCGGCACTCTGGCAGGGAAACTATCAGCGCCTGATGCGCGAGAAGCCGCCGCTGCGCTAATCGAAATGGGCCTGCACCCAGGGCGCAAGCTGTTCGTAATCGGGCACCGCAACACCCTCAGCGGTAGCCGTGATCAGATCGCGGTCGATGACCAATCGATCCGCTCGACCGCCTCCGATCAGGACCGCTGGTGCCAGGGTCAGCAGATCCCATGCCGACAGGTCTGTATCCACAGATTGGGACAAAACACCAGCCACCGCGGGCCAGGCTAGCGGGTTAATCATCCTGCCCAGCAGGGCCGAAACCACCTGCTGCTGGCGTTCGGCACGCCGGTAATCATCGTCCGCATACCGTGTGCGCGCATAGATGAGCGCCCGTTCGCCGTCCATGTGTTGTACACCGATCTCGAACTCGACGGTCTTGACGCCGAAGTCCTCGGTCGGATAGTTATAATCCACAATCGGGTGAGTCACGTCAATCGTCACGCCGCCGACCGCATCGACCAGGCCCACGAAACCACTGAAATTGAGGCGCACATAACGTTCCGGCGTCACCCCAAAGCTCTGGGCGACTGCCGCCTTCATCAGCGCGGGTCCGGTGTTGCCGTCCTCCATTTCACCGAGCATGTTGACCGTGTTGACGCGCTGGAGACCATACCAGGGCACCTCAACCGACAGATCGCGGGGAATGGACATCATCGACACGCCCAATGAACGCGGCTCAATCCCCACCAGCATGATGCTGTCGGCGCGTGCCGCCCAGCCTTCCCCGGCGCGGCCATCAATGCCAAGCACCAGAATGTCAGTGTGCGGCGGCGGAAAAACAAAATATAAGATCGCCAACCCCAGGAGCAGGAGAAACGGCCAGTAACGCTTTTTCCGCAGACGGCGGAGGAGGTGTGAAATACGGGGTTGAGAGGTCATCATCTGCTTCAACGGGTTAACCAAAGACAATGCCAAGATCGCGCGCCATCTGGACCATATCCCCCAGCGGGTCTACCATTTTTGTGTGAACCGCCTGTTCCAGCGGCACCGTGACCATCTGCGTCCCTTGCAGCGCGACCATATAGCCCCAGCGCTCCTGGGCCACCAGATGCACTGCCGCAGAGCCAAACCGTGTCGCCAGCCAACGATCTCGCGGGGTCGGCTGCCCGCCGCGCTGCACATGACCCAAAACCGTCACGCGCACCTCCGCGCCCATACAATCCGCCAGTATACTGCCAACCTGATGCCCCATACCGCCCAGCCTGCCCTCACGCCCGCCTTCGCCTTTCAGGTAATACACCGCTTCACCGTTCAGCGGGGCCGCGCCCTCAGCCACAACGATCAGGCTGTAATGGCGGCCCGATGCCTGCAAACTGCGAATCTTCTGGCACACCACATCGAGGTCAAATGGAATCTCAGGAATAAGGATCGCATCGGCTCCACCCGACACGCCTGCGACCAGCGCGATCCATCCGGCATGGCGGCCCATAACCTCCAGTACCATGACCCGGTGATGGCTTTCTGCCGTCGTTTGCAGCTTGTCCAGCGCTTCGGTCGCGGTATTAACGGCGGTATCAAAACCGAACGTCACGTCGGTATCGCCCAGGTCGTTGTCGATCGTTTTGGGCACCCCCACAATGCGCGCTCCGAGACCCACCAGCCGGCGCGCGATCGCCATCGTACCATCCCCGCCCGCCACGATCAGCGCATCCAGGCCGTAGTCACGAATACGCTCCAGGGCGTCGAGCGAAACGTCGGCAATCGATTCCGTGCCATCGGGGTTCGTCAGGCGCAGGGCGAACGGGTTCCCACGGTTGGCAGCCCCCAGGATAGTCCCGCCCCGTGCCAGCAGGTCGCGCATATTTTCTTCATAAAGCGGAATGGTCGGCAACCCGGCGTACAGGCCGTCGAAACCCTGGACGATACCCACGACTTCCCAACCATACTGGCGCGTCGCCGTCAGCACCACCGCCCGGATCACGGCGTTCAGACCAGGCGCGTCACCACCGCCGGTCAATATTCCGATGCGCTTGGTCATACAATCCTCGTCAGTACAGGTTGGTGGGACAATCAGGACAGTGAGGCACCAGTCACGTATAGCGTTCCCAATCCTGGCCCCCGGGTCGCAGCGCAATGATACCACCGCTGGGGTCTGCCAGAAAGACACTTCCATCCAGGCCGATTTGCAGGCGGACATTATAGGGTTCTTCCCACTCTCGAACCGCCCAGCCGATTCGTTCTTGCAACGATGGATTGTCGCGCCAGATCGAGCCGAAGCCGCGTCGTGGCTGCCAGGTGTAGTTAGGCTGACTCACAACCAGGGACGGATCGTACTCCGGCGTGCTGTCTTCGTAGTTATCCTTAAAGACCTGCCAGCGCGGGAGACCCTGGCTGTCATAAACCACATAGATGGCATCCTGCTGCCCCACCCAGATCATGAATCCGTGCTGGAACTGCTGGTAGGAGGCCGAGCTGGTCATCGCCGCCGCCAGCGGGCAGACCGCCGCGATCGGTTGGCTGAAAAACCAGTTCGCCGCACAGGGCTGATTGGCATTCACGGCGGGGTTGCTGGCCGAGGTTATTGCGGACAGCGTCGGGAACAGGGGCGGCAGGACGGTAACCGTCGGCAGACGGGTCTGGGTGAAGGTCGGCGTAATGGTCTGTGTCGGGGTCGGGGTCTTACTGGGTGGCAGAGTCGGGGTCACGAGCACATAGCCCGGAAAACGCCCTTCAATCGTCGCTACTGGAACCGGTGATGTCAGTTCCGAGGTCGCTACTGCGATCACAACGGGTGTCGAACTTGGCTCGCGGGTGGGCAGCGCGAGTGTCGGTTCAACCGTGACCTCTTGAACGAGGCGCGGCCCGCCGCTCAGATTTGGATCGCTGGTACAGGCAAACAGAAGCAGGATTACAATAAACATGAGTGGGCGTTTGCCCATGCAGTTCCCTCGTGGTTACCGGACAATACTGCCTGTGATTATAGTCTTCGAAGCTGATCCTGCAATTGCCCAAAGTGCCTATTGCCTGTAAGATGAAGCCACAATGATTTTAAGCAATCTCCCTGCTGTAAGTTATGGATTATGAGAATGGCCGGAAAAAAATCGAGCGCCGAAGCACGGGTTGAGCGACTGACGTGGGGACTGTTGGTTCTTATTTTTGCAGTCCTTTATTTGGCGTCCGATAGTTGCCTGGCCGCGATGCCCAATTGGTTAGTGCCCCTGGCGGGTGGTGTCGTTCTGATCGGTTCCGGATTCTACCAGTATTCCCGCCGCTGGCGCGTCAGCCCCGTCACCTGGATCACAGGCGTCATCCTCCTCGTTCTGGCCGTCATTGGCTATTATGTCGCCCCGGGCCGCTCGTTTATTGTCGAATCCCTGCTGGTCACCCTGATGGTTATCGTTTTCGGCACCTTTACAGGTGAAACTTGACAGTTGCGCTAAAATACGCTATCCGTTGGCAATCAAACATTTGTGCAAAATGACCGATACGGCATGACAGACACGAACGAGCGAATCACGGTCGAAGATGTTCGCAAACAAGCGTTACCCCTGGGGACTCGCGTAGTCGCCGGTGATGGCATGCTGACTCAGCAGGTGTCCTGGACTACTGTCATTTACCCGGAAGACGGCACGGCCTCGAAAAGTTTGCAGCATGGCGAGATGATTCTGGTGGCTCCGGTGACGCCCAACGGCAAGCAGGTCACCACAGATGTGGATGTTGTGCGCTGGGCCTCCGATGCTCAGGCGTCTGCCGTCGTCCTGGGGGATGCCCCCTCGCCCACCGCAATCGCCGAGGCCAACGCTTACAATATGCCGATGCTGGTTCTGCCCAATGGCAGCCGCATCCGCCTGGTGGAAAAGGCAATCGTCAGCCTGCTGGTGGACCGCAAAGGCCAGTTGGAGCGGCGCGGCACCCAAATCTATCGCCAGTTGACGCAGATCTCCTCTCGCAATGAAGGCATGGCCGAACTCATCAGTGCGATGGCCCGCCTGACCAATAAGTCGGTCGTTGTTCAGGACAAACGCCTCCGAATTCTCTACAGTTCGGCACAGCCGCAGTTCGTCGCTTACTGGGAAGAAATCGAGCAGTTTTTGCGCAAGCTCGACAACCTGCCCGTCGAACTCCAGGACCGGCATCGCGTCGTGGAAATCGAGAATCCGGTGATAATGCAGGCTCTGCCCACGCCGGGTCTGGCGCGATTGGTCTCACCTATCGTCACCAAGGATGTCGGGCGCGGACACCTGTCGATTATCGGCTGGGACAATGACATTGATGACATTGACT
>JAIOHO010000208.1 GCA_019912905.1 Anaerolineae bacterium | reverse complement strand
GCGAATGGGGTGTCGGGTTGATGAAGCTCCAGGCAAATCTCCCGGACACTCTACCCGGACAGAACGTCACCTTTCTGATGTTCGGCGATGTAGAGATACACAATGCTGTCCCTTCCGATGGCTCTCCAAATACAGAACTCCACGCGATGCAGGCGTTCCGATTGCGCACCGGGATCGGCGATGCGCCATGCGAGGGTGCTCCTCAGAGCGGTTTGGTCGTACAGACGCCCCAGGGTGCTGGCTCTGTCGTTTTCAACATCAACGGGGTGGATGTCGAAATGGGGTCTACGGTTTTCTTTCAGGCTGATGTTGAGGAGGGGATGACGGTCAGCACACTCGAAGGGGCGGCGAATGTCTCAGCCGAACTCGGCTCGCAGCCCATTCTGGCTGGCACCTGGGCACGCATCCCCCTTGATGAGAGCTTACAACCGTCTCGAGCGCCTGGATGGCCGCGCCCCTATACCTGCCGAAGCGCTATCCACGAGGCTTTACCGCTTCGTCTGCTTCCCCGCTCCATCGACATTGCGCCTGCCATGGAAGATGACCAGTTCGATGTGGTGCAGGCAAACATTGAAGCTGAACTACCTATATGTGGTCAGGAAGGGTTTCCAGATTGCGAGGATTATCCTTTCCTTCGGGGTGATCACCAATGCCTTTTAGTTCAAGGTCCGTTATGCGATTGACGATAGACGATTCGAGGCACACCAGAACTTTCCTATCACACATTATGCGGAACACCTACCAAACTGGGCAAGCTCACATGTAATTGGAGCGAATGGCAGATTTTGTGATTCTAGTCACAGAGTTGTCTCGTCTTGGTCATATGATTTGAAAAGGAGGATTGACATGAGCGCACAACTACTAATTCTATTTCGCGCTATTCATATCGTTGCAGGCGCGCTGTGGGCGGGTACAGCGATTTTCTATTTCTTTCTTGTCGAACCTGCTGCCAAAACACTGGGTCCGGCTGCACCAAAGTTTATGCAAGCCCTTATTGAAAAACGGCGCTATCCCCTGTACATGAACATCGCCAGCGCACTAACCATCATAGCTGGAGCCTTGTTGTACTGGAATACTTCCGGCGGTGTCCAAATGATCTGGGTTCAATCAGGCCCTGGATTGGGGTTCACGATTGGCTCGTTGGCCGCCATTGGAGCGTATCTGGTTGGCTTCTTCACCCTTCGGCCACGCGCCGAGCGGATGGGAAAGCTGGGCCAGCAAATTGGCATGTCCGGCGGCGCCCCTGACCCGGCGCAAGCAGCCGAATTGCAGAGGCTGGATCTGGAAATGAGATCCATCGAGCGTATCGATGTTATTCTGTTGACCATCTCGTTGCTCACTATGGCAACTGCACGTTACTGGTGACTTATGATCTGATCCAGCTTGTTGCGAAAGTACCTGAGGACAGTATGTGCAAAGAGATGTAGGCCCCTGCCGAACCAAAACTTGCACTGTCTTCACAAGTTTTGCATTAGGAATTCTGTGATGAAACCAATTGTGACTTTATTATCTAGCCTGATCTTTTCCCTCATTGTAACAAGCTGTAAATTACAGCAAGCGGAAACCGAGCTGATAATCGACTCCGGTACTTCAATCTCCCATGTTCCTGTGGAATTCAGCCTCCAGACTAGCATTATCGATGGGCGCATGGTCTTTGTGGGGGTCGGTGGGGAAATCGATGGTGTGATCAACCCAGACCTTATCGTCCAGCCGGGTAAGGCTGTTCACCTGATAATAACGAATAAAGATGGAATACCGCACGATCTGTTGATCCCGGACCTCAATATTCAGGTTCCATTAATCAGCGGCAATGGCGCGACCACCGGGGTAAATTTTGCTTTAAGAGAAAATCAGGTAGGCACTTACAGCTATTTCTGTACAGTTTCCGGTCATCGTCAGGCAGGGATGGAAGGAAAGCTGATTGTCGTCGAGCCTTAGGTCGTGCTGACGATTCTGTATAACCCGATCCAGGTGGCTGGACAGTTCATCCAGATATATAAGGCAGAACAGGTATTTCATGAACACGCTGACATTTGAACACTTCAGCCGCTGGATGGAATCCTATGGCAGAGCCAGCGAAGAGGATGATGCCTGCGCCTCCGCTAACCTTTTCACCCAGGGTGCTCGTTACTATGAAGGTCCTTTCGATGAACCAATCGAAGGGCGGGATGCCATACATGCGTATTGGCTTCGAGGGGCGCAAACGTTGAAGGACAAAGAATCAGCCTTTGAGATTCTTGCTGTAGAAGGAAACCTTGGTATTGCGCGCTGGAAGGCAAAATTCACGACCATCAAGTCGAACCAACGCATCGCTCTGGACTGTTTGTTCGTGGTCGAATTCGATGAGGATGGTCTATGTCAGACATTTCGAGAATGGTGGCATACCATCGCTGACTGAGCTGCGTATTCTGGCTATTGGTGTGCATCGCTCGTGAAAGGCCTGGACTTACTACAATAAGCAAAAACGTTACTGTAATATCCGATATTTTGATCTGAATGGCTAGAAGTTGGAGAACTGAGATGTAATAGCTGTGATTGAGCATAAAAAATGAGGTTCGCAATGTTTAGTTCTCAAGTGACGGGGACTGCTTCTGCAAAAGTTGCGATGTCGAAGTCAGTGACTCAAGTAGGTTTCTGGGCAGCGGCTCTCACTACTGCATGGATCATTGCCTTCAGTGTAACGGCAATTGCTGGAAATTTTGGCGTTTCCGTACCAGCAACAATTGTGGTGGGTTCTGCTCTCCTGATAGCCCCTTGTTTCCTCGTAATGATGGTAAGTATCCATCACTGTACCCCTGTGGAAAAGCAGATTTGGAGTCAAATTGCCCTGTCATTTTCCATTATTTACGCAGTTGTCGTCGCGCTAAACTATTTCTTGCAGTTAACCGTCGTGCCACAGAATCCACAAGAGTATGATTGGCTGGCATTAGCGTTCCAGGCGGATTCTGCTTTTTTCGCACTTGAAATCCTCGGCTACGCCTCTATGAGCCTGGCTGCGCTGTTTGTCACACCTATCTTTGCCAGAGGAAAGATCGAGACTGTAATCCGATGGCTGTTCATCGTAAACGGTACGGTGAATGTGGTCGCTGATGTTGTCTATCTGATGACCGCCGATCCGCTTCATCCGTTCGTTCTGGCAAGTCTTGGTGTATGGAGTGTTACTTTTCCCATTGCAACAGGACTGCTTGCTGTCCTTTTCAGACGTATAGAACATTTGCCTCCGCCATATCGCTGACAAATATACCAGCCTTTTTGTATGTCAAGCTCAAGTATTGTGTTTCTGGAAGAGCGAGAAACTATGCTTACCGATCAATTTGCTCAAGTCTTTAGGCAAGAACATCGTCAGCTAAGGGATACCCTGCTCGACCTGATTGAGGCTTTTCAACGACGCGATATGGCTGCGCTGCCCGTTTTGATTAACCAGGCACTTGTTTGTGCAGGACCACATTGTCGCTATGAAGAAGATGCCTTATATCCAGCTTTGTCTCAATTTTTTGAACCGGACTACATCGAAATTCTGCTCATTGACCATGATTGGATGATTGGTGCAATGAGACAGTTGCATGTTTTCAGCAAACAAACTCAACTTGGGGATGATGATATCCATATGGCTGTCCGATTATTACAGAATATGCTGCCGCATGTCAGCGACTGTGAAGGGCTGTCCATCATGGTCGAGCGACTATCCCCACCTGTAGTGCAGTCAATTCTGGAAGCGCGCATCTGGTCCCTTAGTGAAGGGTTGGATTTGCTGCAATGGGCCGAGCAAATACGGAGACGGCCATTCCTTTCTCCACAGGCAGTTTGAGCCGACCATCAGGAGTAGATAAGAGCTTTCCGAAGGATCGTTCAGCATCGTCTGATTGACCAGCCTCAATGAAATAGGGGTGATTCGCGCAAAAAATGAATTCGTTTAGACGGGAAGACCGCGGTCTTCCCTATTCAAACAGACGATATTTCTATAGAAAGGATACAAAAATGTTGTTTACAAGAGCTTTCAAAATCGTACTCATCATGGTTGCCGCCAGCCTGGCAGTGCTGATCGCCACCGCCCAGGATGATTCTGAGACTCAAGCGAAGATCGAGAATGCAATGAGCGCTGCCCCTGCGGCTATCGCCCAAGACGCAACCATCCTGGATTGGGCGTTCGACGCCGACGGCAAATTCGTCGTCCTGCGCGAAGGCACGAATGGTTGGAGCTGTCTGCCGGACGATCCCAGTACGCCTGTCAATAGCCCCATCTGCCTTGACGATGTGGCTATGGGATGGCTTTACGCCCTTTTCACCGGAGAAGAACCGAACGTGACCGTTCCAGGATTTACTTACCAGCTTCAGGGTGACGAGGCTTTCAGCAACAGTGACCCCGGTGCCACGGAGCCAGCAGCGGATCACTGG
>JAIOHO010000207.1 GCA_019912905.1 Anaerolineae bacterium | reverse complement strand
CACCCGGACCGAACCCTGCCCCGCTGGTCGGGCGCTTCCGGCTGGTGGCGTCGTCCAGCCCACTGGGTCCCTGCACCGGCCTCAAGATTGACGACCAGACACGCCCGGCGCTGGGCGTGAACGTGCGCGAACTGGCCTACTTCGGCGAATCGCAGTGGCCCAACACCACGGCAGCGGATCGTGAGGGGTTCTGTGATGAAGTCCGCACTATGAAGATGCGCTGGGTGCGCTTCTTTGCCGCCCATGCCGACTTTTCCGAAGACGACATCGTGAACCATACCCGTGCCGCGCTGGATGTCATCGCCGACCGGGGCCTGCTGGCGGTCGTCGTCTTTGCTGACTCGATCAAGAATATCAAGCTTTACCCGGCAGGCGATGATCTGTCTCATAACGTCAGCGAACTTAATCACCTGAACAAGGATTATTTTCGGGACAAGCGCTACCGCGATCATTATCTGCCGCTGGTTGTGCGCCTGGTGACCGAGTTTCGCACGCACCCCGGCGTCGGCATGTGGCAGCTCATGAACGAACCGGCCATTTACCCGGCCCCGGCGTCGCCCGACGATGTGCAGAAGTTCGGGGAATTCGTCGATGAAGCTTCGGCGCGCATCTACCAGTTGGACAAAACACACCCGATCAGTATTGGCATGGTGAACTGCGCGCACATCATGCCGCCGGGCCTGGATCTGACCCAGTTCGCCACCGACTTCTATTCCAAGCGCCGTCACATTCACGTGGTCTCCTGCCACAGTTATCAGAAAACCGACAACTCGAATTCGGACGCGTCCTGGGACCACGAAGACAACGCCAATGCCGATATTCAGGCGGCGGCACAGACCGGGCGCGCGGTCTTCTGGACGGAGTTCGGATCATCCCAGGCGGCGGATCGCGTCCAATCGACACGACGCTTCCTCAGCCGCCACCTCGACCAGCAGCGGGCCAGCGGCGCGCTCCAGTGGGCCTTCATGATCGGCCCGCACTTCGCCCCGGATAAGGGCGTCGGCGATCATGACTTTGGTTTTTCCACGGCGTCGTTCAACAAACAGTTTAACGAGCTGCGGGACCTGTTCATCGGGTTTCTGGACAACCTGATGTAGGATGCGGGGGACCGATTCAGAATCGAAAAGGAACCGCCCGCGTGGACGGTTCCTTTTGTGTTTGAAAGAGTTCGAAAACCAGCGGCGTTACCGGCTCTGGACGGTGAAGCTCCAGACTTCGCTCCACGGTCCCGGCGTGACGTCACAGGTGCCGCCCACCCGCACGCGCCAGAAGTAGGTGCCGTTGCTCAGGTAGCTGGCCCGGTACCAGGGCAGCGTGACCACCGTCGCTTCCTGCAAGGCCGATTGTTCCTCAGCGGTGAACGGCAAGTTGTTGATCTGAATCTGATAGCAGGTGTTCAGCGCATAGGGAACCCAGCGGAACAGGGGCCGTGAGGTGCGCACCACTTCGCCGTTGCGCGGCTCCAGCAGCCGGGTGGCGATGCGCGGGATGACGATCACCTGGTCGGTGCCGATGAACGGCAGCCCGGTCAGAGTCTCGCCGGTCAGGGTGGCCTGGGTATCTCCCGCTGCCAGGTTCAGGGCCTGAATCTCGAACTGCACCAGCAGGTCGTCCAGGCCGTCACGGTTGATGTCGATGAGCTGGAACTTCGGCCAGCGGGGAAGCACCGGGGCCGCAGGCGCACCCGCCAGGATCACCGTGTCCACGTCGATCAGGCCCGCATCGAAGCCCGGCGCGCTGAAAATCGCCACCGGGAGCTGCCCGCCTGAGTTGAGATTGACGAGGTTGATCGGGATCAGGGGCCGGATGTCGATGACCACTTCGACTTCCGAGGGCGTCAGATTCAGGCCGACCAGCACCGGGTCGTGATCCGAGGAGCGGTAGGCATCCGGGCTGTACGACCCCGGCAGATTGAGCGGGATATTGCTCGACAGTTCGCCGGGATCGCGCACGTTGTCGTTGTAGTCCAGCGCGTTCGGCTCGTCGGCGTTGATGTGCCATTCGGTCACGCCCGTCACCTGCCCCGCCAGACTGCCGTTCGCCAGCGCGTGATCGAGGTAACCCCACTCGCCGTCGAAGACATACGAGTAAGCTTCCGGCCCGATGAACTGCGCCACGAGGTTGACGAAACCGCCGCTCAGGAACGCCTGAATCGGGTCTTCGTTGGCATACGAGTTCATGTCGCCGATCAGCAGGACGTCCGAATCGCCGCTGTTGGTCGGGTCAGTCGCCAGCCAGTTGACCAGCGCCTGGGCCGCCAGCGTGCGCGTCCCATTGCAGTTACCCTGCCCATCGCCCAGATCAGGATCGCCGACGTCGTTGCAGTCCGACCCCTTTGACTTGAGGTGATTGACCACCACCGTCAGCATGCCGTTGGTGGCATTTTCCTTGAACGTCTGCGCCAGCGCGGGCCGATTCTTGTCGTCGAGGAATTGCGGGTCCACTGACGAATCCAGCACGGCGAAGTCGCCTAGCGGGGTGACCGCCGCCGGTTTGTAGATCAGCGCCACGCGGATGGCATCGGTTCCGATCACGCCGGTGTCGATGTAGTCATACGTGCCGGTGCCCAGCACATCGTTCAGGCCGCTGACCAGATCGGCCACGGCTTCGCTGGGGTTATTCTCGATTTCGATCAGCCCGACGACATCGGCGTTCATGCTGCTCAAGGCGCTGATGATCTTGGCGCGCTGGCGCTCGAACTCGGCTGTGCTGTCCGCGCCGCGCGGCACATCGGTGCCAGGGTCGATGGTGGTGAAGTAATTGAGCACGTTGAAGCTGGCGACTTTCAGCGAGCCGCCGACCGAGTTGGGGCTGGCCGAGCGCGGGTTGTTGACGGTGAAGAACACCGGTTCCAGCGGCTGAATGCGGTAAGCTCCGAAGCGGTCATCGAGGATGCCGCTCAGTGAGGGGACGGAATCGCCGCCGCGCACCGTTCGACTGGCCGTCAGGCTGGGAGCCGGGAAGATCACCGGGTCCGGCCAGGCCGACGAACTGCCATCGTCCAGCACGATCTGATGGCGGTCATTGGCGGCGGTGACATCATTGGCCGCGCTGCCGGGGGTCGTCACCTGGGTCGGGATGCTCTGCCGCCCGCCCTGCGACAGCGTGAGCTGTCCGAAGCGCCCCAACTGGAAGTGCTCGGTGACGGTCAGTTCCTGCGGGATGGTCACCCGCATGCCTTCGTAGCGCTCCCAATCGGACACGCTGCTCACCGGCAGTGTGACGGGGGTGGCGCTGGGCAGCGGGTTGCCGCTGCTGAGGATGGTCACTTCGGTGATGTTCCCCAATTCCGTCAGAATGCTGCCGGAACTGTTAAATTCGGCCACGCTGCCAGCGACGTGGACGAGATCGCCAACGGACACATCGACGCCGGTGCGGTTGTCAAAGACGAACACGCCTTCCGACGTCAGCGGGTCGGCGTCGGCATCGGCATCTTCTTCCTGAATGAAGAAGCCGCCCAGACCAGTCTGAAAGTCCCCGGTGACGATGGCTTCCACCGTGACCGAGCTGCCGGTCTGCGGGCTGGTGCTGCCGCTGCCCTGAATGTCGTGGATCAGGTCGAGGCTCACCGCCCCGGCGATGCTGAAGCTGAAGACGTAATCGCCGCCCGCCAGCGGGTCGGGGGTGCCGTCTTCGTCGGTGATGAGGGCCGCCGTCAGGGTGACGGTGCAGGTTTCGCCAACGACCAGGCCCGGACCGGTGTAGGTCAGCGTTTGATTCAGGCCGGAGCCAGGGGTATTGCTGTAATCGGCGGTGACATCGCCGCTCGCCGTGCAGACGACCGCGTACCAGCCCGCCGCAGTCGTGACGCTTTCGCTGAAGGCCATATCGATGTTGGTGGTGCTGGACGCGCCGCTGGCCCCATCGCCCGGCGTCGTGCCGGTAACCTGCGGGGCGACATCGCCACCGCACAGGGCCGCATTGGTATAACCCGGTGTGCCGTTGGCGACATCGAAGTTCAGGAAGGTCGCCTGCCAGGTGCCGGAAGGCGCATCCGGGCAGCGGTAAACACCTGACGGTAAAAAGGTGCCATCCGGCCCGGCGACCGCAGCCGCGTAAAACACATCACCGGTGCTGTCGGCGATGGTGACCGAGTCGAGGACGCTGGCCCAGGGGGTCGTATCCAGCGGGGCGGCATTATCCGCATCCAGGTCGGTGCCCTGCGATCCGCTAAACCCGGTCACCAGGAAATAGGAAGCCGTGCCATTTTCAAAGGCATTTTCGACGATGGTCAGGTCGGGCGTGATGCCGTACTGGGTCGTGCCGGTGGCGTTCATGCCGACGAAAAAGCCGTCCGCCGGGATCGTCTGCCCGCTCAGGTCGATGATCCGGTCAATCGTACCCGCGCTGGTGCCGGTATCGCTCTCGATTCCGATCAGCCAGGTATTATCGAGACTCGTGCCCGGTGTGCCCTGGATTTCGAAAAATTCCCAGTCCGTGCCGGTGGTGCTGACCTGCATTTCGTTGAGGGAAATCGGGTCTGCCTGACCCAGTACCGGCGCTGCGACCAGCATGATCAGCAGCCCCAGCACCCCCACGCGCAGGATGGCCTGTCCTATCTCCGATGCTTTCACGATGCGTCCTCCTGAAGATTGTGGATAGGCTAAATTATAAGCGCCCTGAGGAATCCGCCAACTTACTTGACATCCCCTTAAAGAAGCCGCCCGTGCCAGCCTGCGCTCAATGTTAAGCTTAGGGTCTATCCATAGTTCAGTTTTGCGGTGAACGTGCTGAGCGATGCGCGAAAGATGCTCATTCTGTCCCCGGCTTTTCCTCAGCATTCCGCACGTTTTCACCTGCACCTAACTGACGCGGACGAAGGGAGCGACGGAGGGGATGCCCTCGCGCAGCACGAACAGCATGTAATACCCCGGCGGCAGCAGGCTGCGGTTGGTGGGAACGGACACCTGGATGCGGTCGGCCTGGCGCGCAGTGATTTCCAGCCCGACGTAGCGCTGCTCGGTGCTGAAACAGTGCGTCGTGGACATCGGGTGAATCAGGGCCACGGTGTCGATTTCCGCCGCCTGCGGGGTGACGATCTCGAAGGCTGTGCCGTAGTTCACCGCTTCAGGAGCGGACTCGATGACCGGGCGTGGGCCTTTGAACAGGTACGGCGGCTGGTAGATTTCGATACGGCGGTCGGCCTGACCGCGGGCCGGATTACTCCCGGTGACCATCACGCGGCCATCGGGCAGCAGCAGCGCGCCGGAATGATACAGCCGGTCTACCTGCATCGGCGCGGCATGGGTCCACTGGCCGGTGGCGGGGTCGAAAATCTCTGCGGCGCGCACGGCCTTGGGGTCCTGCGGCGGCGGGGGCAGCACGTCGGCCAGGTGGATATGGTCATCGGTTGGTTCGGAGCCGGGGGTATGCTGGTGGCCTTTTAAGCCTTCGCGTCCGCCGACGACCAGCACGGTCTGGTCGGGCAGCAGCACCGCATAGCAGTAGTAGCGGGCGTAATGCATGGAGGCGATGGACTCCCACGCGGGCGTTTCGGCGGACAGGTCGATGATTTCAGCATCCGCCGTGGCTTCGGTGCCGGTGGTCAGCCCGCCGCCCATGAGCAGAACACGGGCGCGGTAGTCTGGCGGCGTGAGCGCCAGCAGCACGGTTGAACCTTCCTCGCGTTCGGCCTGTTTGGGCAGGCCGATGGTCTTCCATGCGCCGGTCGTCGGGTTGAGGGTGGCGGTCGGGAAGCTGGACAGCGTGAACGGGAAGGTGTAGTGGGTGTTATACGACCCGGCATAAAACACGTCGCCGTTGGGCAGCAGGTGCAGCCGGGGATACAGCGGCATCCAGCGTGCAGCTTCCTTGAATTCACGCCAGCCGCTGCCGGGCGCGTACACTTCGATCCGGCGCAGCACCACCCAGGGAAAATGCTCGGTGAAGCCCGCCATCGTCAGCACTTCGCCATTACCCAGCATGATCAGCGACGGATACCAGCGCCCGACGCTCATATCGTCGATGCGTGTCCAGCGCTGGCTGATCGGGTCGAACAGGTATGCCTGCCGGAGACCACTGAAGGGCGGCAGCGGCACGATACCCAGGCGCTTGACATCGTAACCATAGGTCCCACCGGCCACCAGCAGCCGACCATCTGGCAGAAAGGTGTGCCCGGCACAGAAAATATCGCCCCCCAGCACTTGGTCGATCACCTCAATCGCGCCGGTCTGCGGGTCCCACACCTCCGCCGGACGGCAGTCGATGAAATAGGTTGGATCGTTGCACGAGCCGCCAAAGCCCAGCACTTTGCCGGTATGCAGCAGCGCCAGATGCACCGGCAGATTGTCAAACTGGTACTGGATCGGCTCCCACATCCCGCCAACCGTGACGTCTCCTGGTTCCCCCATGTCCATCCTCGCACCCCTTTTCTCACGCGGATAACTGCCTTCAGTGGTTGCCACCGGGATCAGCGCAGGGCTTTGATGGTGGTAAACGGCAAGTCGGCTGCGCAGCACACGGGCAGCCGACTCACCTGAATTCGATTATACGAGCTTTAGCGCGGAACGCGGAACGCGAGGATGGAAAGTCCTGGACTACACCCCCCTGCCCCGCAGATAAGTGGACAGATCGACATTGTAGGCCACGTCATCGACCGAGGCGACCAGCCAGGGTGTCCCCTCGTCGGCCCAGGTCACGGCCCCAGGGGAGGGAATTTTGATCCCGTGAAACGTCTGCCAGCCCTGGGGGGCGATCTGCCAGGGCTGTTTTTCGGTGTCCGCCGCATCGCGCCAGCGCATGGTTTCGGCTTGAGCCAACAACCCGGTCATCGGGTCGAAGGTCAGCGTCAGCGAGTCCGTGCTGCCGTCGGCACAGGGGACGATGACGCGGGCATGCGTCGCGTCGATGGCTTCCCAGCGCACGCGTGGGTCGGTCACAAAAATCGTCGGCAGCCAGAACGATTCTCCCCACAGGCCCATGTTGGCGGCCAGGTCGATCTTCGGTTGGTTTTCCACCACCCCGAATGGCAGTTCCAGGCGGCTGTGTCCGTCCAGATAGGATTCGTTGACTCGCAGCAGCGGGTAATTGAAGACCAGCGCTTCGAGGTAATGGCGGTAGCTGCGCCCGGCTTCGTGGGTGAAGCGCATCCGCGCTGGGAAGGTGATCCCCTTGAAGCGCAGACGGCCCGACAGGGTGATGACCGCCGTTTCGATTACGGGGATTTCCTCGCCGATGGTGGCCCGATAGTAGCGTTTCACGGGTTCCGGTAGATCGGCTGGCAGGGGGATTGTCCTGATCGTGGGTGTAGATTCGGGATATGGCGGGAACGGTTTCGCCCGGCCCTTCAGTCCGGCCCATAAGAGTGCGACCAGCGCGGCAGCGGCGGCAGTGAGTGCCAGGATAATTCGTTGGATCATGTGCCCATCCTCTCTAGAAACGGCTTTTATCTATGATCCTGCCGGGTGTAGTTTGCGGGTAGCGCAGTTTGATGGGAAAGGAGAGTGTCATTTGTGAGGATAGGCAGGATTTTGTTTTATTTCTAATGACTACACGAAGGATTCGGGGACTGTTCGGAACCTTCCAGTCGAGGGAAGATTGCTGCGCCATGAAACACGTCTCTTGCCCTGCCTCAACGCTCCGTACTCCGCGCTTCGCTGACTCGCAAGGGTTATCAATACGGGACTTCACCGCACCCTCAGGGTGTCGCCGTCAGGGTGGGAATCAGCTCCAGTTCCAGGCGCGTGGCGCGGCCATCGCCCAGGTAGCGCGCCCAATCCCGCTGGCCCGGCATCAGCACCACCACCCCGCCGTAGGGGTCCTGCAGGAAGATGGCGTCGTCCTCACCGGTCTGCACCGTGCTGCTGAACGGCACTTCCCATTCATCTAGCGCCCAGCCGATGCGCGCGCGCACGATCGGGTTGCCGCGCCACAGCATCCCGAAGCCCCGGTGCGGTTGGAATAATTCAGGGCTTGGCGGCAGTTCCCAGCTTTCATCGACCTCTGGCATCCCCTCCTCGAACTGGTCTTCAAACGATTCCCAGGCCGGGGGCGCGAAGTCGTGGTACATGACGTAGATCGTGTCCTCGTGCTGAATCCAGATCATCAGCCCGTTCTCGAATTCCTGAAAGACCGCCTGGCTGGTCGTGGCGCGCGTCGCCGGGCAGTGATCCGGGCGCGGCAGGATAAAAAACCAGGTGCTGTCGCACACGCGATTCGAGGACTGCGCCATGACCGCTGTGACGAAGGGCATCACCCGCGTCGGCGGGATCAGCGCCGTTGAAGTCGCCGTGGCGGTGGTCGGCTCAGTCGGTTCCGGGGTGTGCGTCGGAGTCGCCGTCGGTGTCTCCGTCTGAGTAGGGGTCTTGCTCGGTGGATCGGTCGGCGTGATCAGCACGTAGGCCGCTTCCACCGTCACCACTCCCAGCGGCGAGACCTGCTCGCTGGTCCCCACCGGGATGACCACCGGAGTCGGGCTGGCGGGTGTAGGGGTCGAAGTCGGCAGCACGGCCAGGGTGGGCAGGATTTGGGAGGACTTGGAGGCGCAGGCGGCCAGCAGCCCCAGCAGCAGCCACCCGGTCAGAATCAGCTTCAGTCGGTTCAGCATACCGACAGTATAGGCCAGGTGGCTGCCCGCGAGAATAGACGTTTCGGGGGATAGACTCAGGCGGGCTGGCGCTGTGGCGGGGTCACCCCCAACTGGCGCAGCATCCCGGCCACGTCCCAGACATGCCACAGATCGGTGTTTTTGCCATCGACGAAGCGGATAAAGTACATATGCGCCACCGAAATTTTCCGCCCCGTCGCCGGCAGTCCGCCCGGCATCCCATAGTGCAGCGGACCCTGGTGCGTACCGGTCATCGTCGCCCGGAAAGCCACCGTGTCGCCCTGCGCCATGAGGTCATCGACTTCAAAGTGCAGGTCCGGGAAGGCGGTGTGCAGCATGGTAATGACATGCTTGAGATGCGGAATGATGAGCGTGCCCGGCGGTTCCTGATGATCGACGCCCTGAGGGTCCACATAGGCGTCGATCACACTCAGGTCACCTTGATTGAATCCGCGATTCAAAATCTCCAACGCTAACGACTTCAGTTCATCACTGGACATAGTTCTCCTCCATTCATTGTAGCTCTACTACATTGAGCGTATTCATGTTATACTCCCACTTATGAACGATGTCAAGAAGCCTCTCACCCACCGCCAGCGGCAGGCCCTGGCAACCCAGCAGTTGATCGTCGCTACGGCGCGGGAATTATTTGTCGCGCAGGGGTATGTCGCCACGACGATGGAAGCCATCGCCGAATCAGCGGGCGTGGCCGTCAGCACGGTCTACGCCATCTTCCGCAACAAGCGCGGCATCCTGCGCGAAATCCGGCAGACCTGGCACCGTGAATCCGGCCAACGCGACATTTACCACGACGCCATTCAGCAGGCGGACCCCAGGCAGCGTTTAGCCCTGGCCGCCCATGCCACGCGCCGCCAGTGGGAAACCGGCGCGCCGATGATGACGATTTACCAGGGAGCCGCAGCAGCCGATGCCGAAGCCGCCGCCGAACTGGAGGAAGCCCTGAATGGCCGCCGTAAGGGAATCGGGCCGTTTATCCGTGATATGGCCGAGGCCAACCTGCTGCGCCCCGACCTCAGCCCGGATCAGGCCGTCGCCATTTTCCTGGCGCTCACTCAGTCGGCGGTCTATCAGGAACTGGTCGATTCCGCCGGGTGGTCGCCCGATGCCTATGAAGCCTGGCTGGTCGAAGTCCTCAGCGGGCAGCTTTTGCCAGCCGATCCGCCCTAAAGCAAAAAACCCCGATGGGTCCAGACGCCACCGGCAACCGTACCCCAGCCAGCACCGAGAAAACGCCGAGGCAGCCTTAAGGGGCGATTAAGGGAACTTCGGTTCGGGATTTTGGCCGCAGGCCGAGGGCTTGGGCCGGGTCTCCACAGCGGCAGGCCCGTCTGCGAGTCGATGGGGTATTGGGCGAGATGCGCTGCGGCTGTAACGGCGCTTCATCCCGCCCAGGGTGTGAACGAAGAGAGATGCTAGCGGGGCGTCTCCACAGGCTGGACACGCACGGCATCGGTCATGATGCTGCCCTCGGTACAGATCAGGGCGACCCCACCCGCCAGCAAGGGATGGTCGTCATCCTGCACATCGAACACCGGCTGTCCATCGACCCAGCCTTGCAGCCGGTGATTCTCGACTTGCAGGGCCAGCTCATAAGGGGTATCCGATGCCCACGCAAAAGGCGCTTCCGCCAGCGTGATCTGATCGTCGAGCTTTTTCACCAGCCGGATGGTCTGATCGTCACCCAGCAGCAGCGCATAATAGCGGTTGATTCCCTGCACGCGCGCGGCGACACCACCCGCCTTCACCAGATACGAACGCACTGCGGAACTGACCCGATAATCCGTCCAGTCGCGGGTTCCCTGATACAGCAGCCCGGTTCCCTCATTCTGCGCGATGCTGTAGGCTGAATGGCGGCGCAGGCCGAACTCCTGCACGTGATCGACCCAGGCCTGCCGCCACAAGCGGTATCCGCGCTCGGGCCGTTTGAAGGTCACGTCCGGTGCGCCAGCCCACGCCAGCGTATCCACGTAAAGCTGCCCATCGGCCCGCGCTGGTGCGGACAGCTCAAAGCCGATGCGTGCGATCGGTGCGCCGCCGGTGTCGGGGATGCACCAGCTAAACACATGAGTCTGGCCGGGGGACAGGGTGAAGTCCGGGCCATCCATCGTTTCCAGGGCGTCTTTATCACCGTAGATCGCCACAAACAGGCGGCAGTTGACCGGCGCGGTGTTCCCCGGTGCGGCCAGCACGCGCGCCGTAACCGTCTGCCCCGAAAACAGCGTCGGCGAGGCCAGCAGCATGTAACCGGGCATGTCGATGGCTTCGGGCGGCAGAAACGTCGCGGTATGCGCGCGCCCACAGCGCCCCGGCGCGAGATGCTGATAATCCAGCACCAGCCCGCGCTGACCGCTGCCGTCCGGCAGCACAGCGTTGCTGAGGGTGAGGACGCCGTGTGTATCCGGGCTGTCTTCGGCGGTAAAACCCTGGACAGACCCCGGCAGGCTGAAATGGAAGCGCGCGCCATTTTTGGGTGCCAGCGGCTCCAGCCCCTGCACCGCACGTCCGATGTTGACGACGTGATAGGTCTCGGTCAGCGCGTCGGTGATGGCTCTGCCGCCGTCCGCAGTAGGCAGATACATGCGGTCGGCCACCGGCCCGCGCCAGTCCACCCCCGCGTCGATCCCCGCCAGGCCGTTCTTGATACCCAGCAGGCAGCCTACGTTGCCGGAATTACAGTCGGTGTCCCACCCGGCGGTATTGGTGATCATCAGCGACTTCTGGAAATCGTCGTCCCCATACAGCAGCCCCAGGATAATCAGGCCATGATTGGGGACCATGTGGCAGTTGCCGGTGTATTGGTCATACCCATAGTGGGCCTCAACCTGTTCGCGCGCCGTGCGCCAATCGGGGAACTCGGCGTGCCAGTCCCGGATGTCGCCGATCATGCGGTAAATCACCGAGTCAGCCGGGATGAATTTCACCGCCGTGTCGATGAGTTTGTTCAGGTCGGATTCGACGAAAGCCTGGGCCTCCATCGCCGCCAGCACCTGCGCGCCGTAAATAGCCTCCCCATCGTGGCTGACGCTGGCCGCGCGCCGCGCCAGGTCCGCCGCCAGTGCCGGGTCGCCCGGGGCGATCATGGCCCAGCCGTCGATGAAGATCTGCGAACCGATCTGCTCTGCCACGATCCTGCCGTTGGTTTCGATGGCTCCACTGAGCGGCGCGGGAATGCCCGCCTTCAGCCGGGCGTAAGCCGTATGCTCGGTCGATTGGCCGACGCCGCCCCACCACAGCACGGTCCGCCGTTCGATCAGGTAATTCAGCCAGGTCTTGCCGATCTGCTCGGCGGTCAGGTCGAGGCTGTTGCCGTAATCTGGCATGGCGCGCAGAAAGGTAAAGGTGCCGCTGATGTCGTCATCCGTGACGACCAGCAGCTTGCCCAATTTCTCGTGGACGTAATACTGTACTTCCCCCAGATGCTCCATAATCCGGTCATAAGTCCAGCCCTCGAAGGGCCGTCCCAGGTAAACACCGATGATTTTGCCCAGGACCCCGGCGTAGACTCGCTCTGCGTAATCGGCAGGCAGTGACATAAATTTGACTCCTTCGTATGGTGGATGAGGTGGGCGATTCCACAATCGCCCATCCCGATTGGCCGCTTCAGGATAAGGCGCTCAGCAGCGCGCTCATCGCAGCTTCGCGGGCCTGGGCCTGGGCGAACTGCTGGCGCTGGAGTTTGACGATGAGTTCGGCCAGACGCGCGGCGGTGGCGGTCAGATCGACCCGGTTGGCGCGGTCAATCTGCTCCATCCAGTTCTTGCGGATGACCTGCGCCCCGTGCAGCGCCCCGGCGATAGACCCGGCCATGCCCGCAATCGAATCGTTGTCGCGGCCATAATTGGCGCTGCCGAAGATGCTGCCCTCGAAATCGCCGCCCGTCACGATCAGAAATCCGAGCGCAACCGGCACTTCCTCAATGCTGTGTTCGCGGCTGGGCTGCCAGTTGTTGGTACCGTTGCCGCGCATGGTGTTGAGTTCAGCCGACCCATCATAGGGGCGGATGGCTTCGCGCAGCGGCCCGATCGCCGCCTTCCAGTCGTGGTGCTGCTTGGCCGTGTCTACAACCGCCGCGATCGCCCGGTGCGTGCCTTCTTTCGAGAGCGTCAGGGCCGTGTCGATGACCGACTCGACGCTCGCTCCGGGCCTGAATGCCTCGGCGACACAGGCAGCCATCACTGCGGCGGCTTCCAGGCCGTAGCTCTGCTGGTGGGCGCTGAACACATCCACCGCTTCCCGGTAGGCCTGAGTCGGGTCACCCGCGTTGACGATGCCCACCGGCGCGGCATACATGGCCGCCCCGCAGTTGACCATATTGCCCACGCCGCCCTGACGCGGATCGGCATTTGCCAGGCACAGGCGCATGTACAGCCATTTTTCCGGGTAAAACAGGCGCTCCACCAGCAGCATATCCCGGCCAAATTCGGGCACCCAGCGCGGTTCCTGCGCAATCAGCGGAATCACCCCTTTAGCAAACTGAAACGCATCCAGATGATCGCCAGCTTCGAGGTAAATGCGGCTGAGCACCTGGACCATGTGGCTGTCATCGGTGTAGCGCCCGTCGCCCTTCCCGATGTCGGATGGCCCGTCCCAGGACTCGACCAAATCGGTGATATAGCCGTAGCGCGCCCGGATTTCGGGGGGCATGCGCCACTCGGCAGGCGCGCCCAACGCATCGCCAATCGCCCCGCCGTACAGACAGCCCGTCACTTTATCGAGCAGCTTACTGTTTGTGATGTCGTTCACTTCAGGTTTCCTTGTAGCAATCAGACTTTTACGCCGCCCTGCGTCAGGCCTTCGACGAATCGGCGCTGAAGGGCCAGGAACAGCACCAGCACCGGGAAGATCATCAGCACGGCACCGGCACTGGTCAGCGACCAGTCCCGGCTGAAACGATCGGTAAATTTAAAGAAGCTGGTCGTCACCGGGAACAATTTTGGATCGTTCATAAATACCAGCGCGACCTGGAATTCGCTCCATACGCCCAGCCCCACGAC
>JAIOHO010000206.1 GCA_019912905.1 Anaerolineae bacterium | reverse complement strand
CCGCCGCCAGAAAACCAGCACCGGATTCCATTCGTGCACCAGCAGGCCAACACCAATAGCCAGGGCGAGAATCCCGACCGAGACGACCAGGCGCAGTCCGAGCGCCAGAGTCAGCACGATCGGATTACGCCCGCTGACTGGCGGCAGAATGCCCAGTATGACCGACAGCGCGCTGTCGGCTGCGCTAAAGGCGGTGACGACCAGCAGGCCGACGATGAGGCGGGAGGGCCTGGGCAGATCGGGATCGCTGCCCAGAAAATCGAGCCAGGCGACAAACCCCAGGCGCACGATCAGCACCATGAGATGATCGCCCCACAGAGCGCGCAGCGTGGCCCACCATTTCCCCTGCACGATCTGGCGGGCGCTCATCTCGGTCAGCAGCAGGCTTTCCCAGGTGCGGCTTTCCTGCTCGCGGCTGATGCTGCTGCCTGCCAGCGCCAGCGTTACCAGCGTCACCACGATGTACAGGGCAAAGTGGACGATCATCAGGCTGGAGACGCCCACTTCGGCCAGCGTGTTCCAGGGCGGCGGCGTAAAGACCGCTTCCAGGTCGATCCCCAGGAAGGCGGCGGCCACGATGACGACTGCCGTCAGCAGGGCAGGCACCACCATCAGCATCGCCAGCACGATCCAGAACCATCCCGACCGGCTGGTGCGGATAATATGCCGCTGATGTCTCAGTTCGGCGTGCATCACCGGGTTATCCACTGCAAGAAAGGCCACGTCTGCATTCCTTCGCTGATCACGACACGTCTCCACTGTACCGCAAAATGGCGTGCCAGAAGGCATAAGACCTGTTACTATCGGTGGCGGTCAATTCAAATCGAGATTTATTCACCGGTTCGCGGCAGCACATGCGCGTTCCGACGGCTTCAGGAGGTTGTTGATGGATAGCGTATCCCCGGAAAAAGTAGGTCTGTCCTCATCCCGACTCCGGCGGCTGGATGCGAGGATCGAGCGTTATGTCGATCAGGGCGAAACCCCCGGCGTGCTGATGCTGATCGCCCGGCATGGGCAGATCGCCTACTGCAAAGGTTTCGGCATGATGGACATCGAAGCGCGGCGACCGACTCGTGAAGACACGATTTACCGCATTTATTCGATGTCCAAGCCGATTATCTCGGCGGCGGCGCTGATGCTGTATGAAGAAGGCCGTTTCTACCTCGACCAGCCAGTGGCTGAGTTTATCCCCGAATTCAAGGACCTGCGGGTGTATGTCGAGGGCGGCGACCCTGCCCCGCTGGATCGTCCGGTGACGGTCCATCACCTGCTGACCCACACCGCCGGACTGACCTATGATTTCCACCAGAGTTCGCCGGTGGACCGTCTGTACGAACAAGGGGATCTGCGCAACCGGGATGTGCCGCTGCGGGATTGGATCAAAAAGCTGGCGGCGCTGCCGCTGGTCAATCAGCCGGGCACCATCTGGCGCTACAGCATGGCGACGGATGTCCTTGGCCATCTGGTCGAGGTGCTGTCCGGTCAGCCGCTGGACGCATTTTTGCAGGCGCGCATCTTCGAGCCGCTTGGTATGACGGACAGCGCGTTTTATGTCCCGGCAGAGAAGGTGGATCGGCTGGCGACGCTGTACGGTGCGGGGTTGTGGGTTATCGGCGCGGACCTCGTCGGCGATTATACGCAGAAACCCCGCTGGTTTTCTGGCGGCGGCGGACTGGTCTCGACGGCGGGCGATTATCTGCGCTTCTGTGAGATGCTGCGGCGAGGCGGTGAATTCGCTGGGGAGCGCCTGCTGGGACGCAAGACTGTCGCCTATATGACGACCAATCATCTTGCCCCGACCATGCTGCCGATGAAGATGGACGACAAACCGGACCCCGGCTACGGCTTCGGCCTGGGCGTCAATGTCATGCTCGACCCACCGGCTGCCGGTCGGCTGGCCTCAATAGGCGAGTTTGGCTGGGGCGGCGCAGCTTATACCCATTTCTGGATCGACCCGCTGGAAGACCTGATCGCCATTAAGATGACCCAGATCATGTACCGCACGCCAGATAACCAGCAGGCCGTCTACCGCGACATGCATACCGACCTGCGCACTGCCGTTTATCAGGCGCTGGTGGATTAGCTTCAGGCGGCTGTACGCTGCCAAAATCCAGTACAACAGCGGCCTGTAGGCGAATCGTGCGTTGCGCTGAATCTTGCTATACTACACCTGAGGGATTAGCCGGGTACGGCAATCCAGGCTGGCACCACTGAGGAGGGTATCCCATGCGCAGGACGGCATTCTGGTTCGTGATCGGGCTGGCGGTGTTGGGGTTGTCCGTCGGACTGGTCACGGCGCAGTCCACCGGCGCGGAGATTCTCGTGAACCGGGATGGGGTCAACGTGCGCCTGTTTCCGGCGATTGGAGCCGAGGTGCTGGGGTTTGTCGAGGCCGGTTGGCGCGCGCCCGCCACCGGACGCAGCCCGGACAATCAGTGGATTCGCATCGACTTCAACGGCGAAGAGGGCTGGATCGGCTTCCCGACCATCAATCTGTTCGGTGACATCAATGCCCTGCCGGTGGCCGACCCGCGCAGCATCCCCTACGGCGGCTTTGAAAGCCCGCGCTCCGGCCTGAGCAGCGCCAGCGGTCCGGTCAGCGGAAAATTGGTGGACAGCGGCCTGCGCGTGCGCGGCGGCCCGAGCCGGGCCTACCCGGTGCTGGCGAATGCACCGCGTTATACCATTTTCCCGCTGCTGGGACGCACCGCCAACAATGCCTGGGTGCAGGTCAACTTCGAGGGCACCCTCGGCTGGGTCGCCATCCGCTATGTCCAGATTCTGAATAATGCCAGCATCCTCGATCTGCCGATCGACGGTATCGTGGCCGATCAAGCGCCGCTTTCCGAGGCGACCGCCACCGATTATCAGGCGACGCTGCGCTTCCTGCTGGATCGTGTCGATCTGGCGCAGCCCTCGCTGGATGCCATTCGCGGCATCTGGACCACGATCGCCCTGGGCAGCCGGTCCCACTGCGGGCCATTCCCGGCACGCCCGACCAATTACAATATCCCCAACCCGCTGCTGGCGGCCTATTACCCCACGCTAAATCCGATTCAGGGATTATTCAACGACGCCATGACCAATGTCCGCCTGTCGATTGACCTGTGGCTGGAGGTGTGCCGGGCGCCGCAGCCAGACCAGGGCGTGGTCGGACAGGCGACCGTCACCGGCGCGCTGGAAGCGGTCAATCTGGCGGGCCAGCAGTTTGACGAACTGCGCCGGCGCATCAACGAGCTGCTGCCGCCCGCGCTGGAACTCGGCCCGGATAAGTGCCTGTTCACCTTCCAGGGGGCCAGCGACGTCCTGCCGGTCGTGCCCATCGGTGAGATCATCCGCGACACCTTCGACCCCTCGACGCCGGTCGTCGGCTACTGCTTCGACGTCAATGCCGGGCAGTCGATGCGCTTCGAGTTTTTGCAGGTGTCTGGCAATGCGACTCCACGTGTCACGGTAACGCCGTTCGACAATCCGACGGCCTTCATCGCCAACGGCCTGGCGGTTACGGGCGAAAAATATCTGAGCGTCGGACCGATCATCATCACCACGCCGGGCCGCCATCTGCTGATCGTCAGCCACGAAGATGACTTCCTGAACACGCTGCTGACCAGCGACTTTGCCGTGCTGATCTCCGATGTGACCGGCGCATCGCTGACCGGGCCGACGCTGTTCATCGACCCCAACACGGGCCAGCCGACGAAAGGTGTGCCGCAGGTTAACCCGATCGTGACTCCGCTGCCGGGTGTGCCGACGCCGGTCATCACCTGTCCGTCGATCACGCTGACCTGCGATTTCCTGGTCACGTGTGAATTTGCCCAGGCCTGTTTTGCCGCCGGGAATGCCTCGCTGGATGATGATGGCGACGGGGTGCCCTGCGAAAATCTGTGCACGGGCGGGTAAATCGATCACTCCCATCACCGGCTCTCGAAGCGTAGAGGGCCGGTGATGAGGTACTGCCGTGAATCACCCTACGCAGACTCGGACTGTCCTCGCAGCCAGTGTCTGATCGATGGCATGTGTAGACTGTAATGGTCATACACGTTGTCCCGCAGAAACTGCCAGACGATAATCGGCTCCGGTGCGCCCTCGAACTCATGCGGTTCCGTCAGAAATGCTTCGGTGTGCCCCTCGACGCCTTCCATCAATCGCGCGAAGGCAGCCTGCGAATCCGCCAGAATCTCTTGAAGCGGGCGGTCTCGCTCTCGCTGGTAGATCACTTCATTGCGCGCGTCATCCGACATCGCGTCAATTTCTTTCGGCGCGTAACCCTCCCCGCGCGGCTGCTCGTGCAGGCGATCCGCAATCCAGCGCTCATGATAGGTGAGGTGCGCGATCACATCCTTCACCGACCACTTCCCAGCCGCGCCTGCCTCGGTCATGCGGTCCTTTGGAATCCCGGCCACGAAGCCATCCCATTGCGCACGCTTCGAACGCAGCGTATCCAGCAGCATCCCTTTCGTCATCGGCGCTTCGTCGATGAGCTGCCCAAACGCAATGTCGTGTCCATCCAGGTCCTGCACGCCAAATTCCCGGATGCCATAACTCTTGAAACCTAACTCATAGTCGATGATCGCACCGTGCTCGATCATTTCCTGATACAGCGCCTCCACATCGTCCACCCAGAAATACAGGTTCCACATCTTGTCCACGACCTGCCAGTGCGGGACCACCTGTGCAGCATCGGCTGCCTGACTGAGCATCACGGAAAACCCGTCGCGGCGCAGGATGACAAAATTCGCCGGATGGCCGTAGAAGCGATCATAATGAAATCCAAGCTGATCCCGGTAGTAATTGGCGGCCTTCACCACGTCCACGACCAGCAGTACGCCCGCTGCCCCGGTCAATCTGGCGCTCATATATCCCTCCCAGGTTGAGATGATCTCGTGTGAGATGCGATCATCGAATAAATGTTCTATATTCTAGTTTAGCAATACTTTCGGACCCGCTTATTATTATGTTTGAATATTGACAATTCCATAACAATGATCGGGTTGACGGGGTTTATTGAACGATGTAAAATAAACAGTGTTCAATAAATTAAACAGGGTTCAGTCAATGCCGCGCAAACGTCAGGAAGCTCTCCGTGAAGCCACTTTCGAAGACATCAAGGCTGCTGCTCGCACGCTGATGGGGGAGAAGGGGACCGCCGGCCTCTCGATGCGCGGAATCGCCCGCCAACTCGACCTCACCGCGCCCGCACTCTACTACTACTATGGCAGCCTGGACGATCTCATCACGGCGCTGATCTACGAAGATTATCATGCCCTGGCCGACGTCATGGAAGCGGCCCGCGAATCGTCCCGGGCGCAGAGTCCTGCCGATCAGCTCACCTTCGTCCTGAATGCCTACCGCCAGTGGGCGCTCGATCATCCGGTGGATTTTATGCTCATCAGCGGCAACCCAATCCCCGGCTATGACGCGCCCGGCGAACTGACGACTCCCGCTGCTGCCCGCGTGCTGGCTGTTCCGACCGATGTCATCGCCGACGGGCTGGCTGCGGGAGAATTCAAACTGCCGCCCGAAGCGCTGGACCTTCCGGAGTCCATCGCATACGCGCTTCAGCAGGTGGCTGCTGAACGCGGCTACAACACACCGGTCGGCGCGGTTTACCTGGCCGTATCGGGCTGGACTCAGATTAACGGGCTGGTGTCACTCGAACTGTACAACGCGACCCAACCGGTCGTCGGGGATACCGGCGCATTTTTCGCCCATCGGATGCAGGCCCTGATCGACTCGATGCGCTAATTCCCGCATTCTTCAGACGTTTTGTTAGAACGAGCGTGCGGAACCCACCCAGCGTGTTTCGGCGCGCCTGACGACAGGAGGCAAACATGAACATTCATGCCATTCAGACCGGAACCGTCCAGGTCAAAACACGCCAGCGAGCCGGATCCGGCTCGGGTCCGCTGCGATTGATCCACACGCTGCTCGACCCAAACTGGACGAAGCCGCTGCCGATTTATGCCTGGGTCATCGAACATCCCGAAGGCGTCATCGTCGTGGACGCGGGCGAATCCGCCCGCACCGCACAGCCTGGTTATTTCCCACGCTGGCATCCTTACTAC
>JAIOHO010000205.1 GCA_019912905.1 Anaerolineae bacterium | reverse complement strand
GTGGGAAAACCGCAACCCGGACGCCATGCTGCCGATGGAGTTCTTCCAGAATATGTCGTTTACCGGCGCGAACACGGCGCTGGCACTGGTCACCTTCAGTCTGTTGGGCGGCCTGTTTTTCATGACGCAGTACCTCCAGTCGATTCTGGGGTATACGCCGCTTCAGGCCGGTATCCTGCTGCTGCCCCAGGCGATCACCCTGACCCTGGTCGCCGCGAATTCGGCCCGCATCTCTGCCCGGCTGGGAACCAAATATACTGTGGCTCTGGGCATCGGAATCGGCGCATTGGGGATGCTGTTCATGTCGCGCTTTTACCACGCGGACACACCCTACAGCACCATCCTCATCGGCCAGCTCATCCTGGCAACCGGCCTGGGTACCGCCATGAGTCCGGCTACAAACTCCATCATGGGATCGGTCCCGGTCCATAAGGCGGGCATCGGTTCGGCCATGAATGACACGACTCGCCAGTTGGGAGGCGCACTGGGGGTGGCCGTGCTCGGCACCATCCTGAACAGCACCTACCTGCGCAATATCCAGAGTCTGCTGGATTCGCTGGCCCCGGCTGCCCCACAGCAGGCACTCGATGCCATTGCGTCGAGCATCCAGGGCGCGCACGCCGTCGTAGCGAACTCGCCGATCCCGATTCCCGATGCCATTGCGCAGAACATCATCAACACGACCAACAACGCGTTTGTGGCTGGCATGAGCGAGTCGCTGCTCATCGGCGGCATCATCATGCTGCTGGCTGCCGGGCTGACCCTGCTGATTCTACCGGCTCAGGTCCGCCGTTCGACGGCAGACGGCCAGCTCGAACCTGTGGATCTGGCCGAGGTGGTGGCCCCGGCGGCGTCGGGCACCGATTGAACGCGAAGGTCGGTGAGGGATGCGCCTGGAGGGGAGGGAAGGCGGGTGCAGGTTGGCCCTCCTTCCCCCCTTTTTCGGGCCGTTTTGCGGCGTTAACCCGTTTTTTACAAAACCTGTGCTATAATATCCAACATGGTTGAGGCTGATGCGTGTATTTAATTTCTCCACGTTAAATCCCCTGTCACACTCAAACAATTGAACGATGATCATGTGCCCCTTCTGGCTGCACATGAATGAGACCTGTAGAGGGCACATGCAATTTCAAGACTTGAAACTGATTGAACCCTTGCTGCGCGCGGTGCGTGCGGAAGGCTATACGGAACCTACACCGATCCAGGCGCAGGCGATCCCGCACGTCCTGGCGGGCAAAGACCTGATCGGCTGCGCGCAGACCGGCACCGGCAAGACGGCGGCGTTTGCGCTGCCCATTTTACAGCGGCTGATGGGTGCGTCGTCTGGCCGCCCCAAGGGGACGATTCGCGTGCTGGTGCTGTCGCCCACACGAGAGCTGGCCGCCCAGATTGGTGACAGCTTTACCGCTTATGGCCGTGGGACCGGGCTGCGCTCGATCGTGATCTACGGCGGCGTCGGCCAGCAGCCCCAGGTGGATGCGGTGCGGCGCGGCGCAGATATTCTGGTGGCGACCCCGGGCCGCCTGCTCGACCTGATGAACCAGGGCGTGGTCCATCTGAACCAAATCGAAGTGTTTGTGCTGGATGAAGCCGACCGCATGCTCGACATGGGCTTTATCCATGATGTGCGCCGGGTCATCAAGGCGCTGCCGACGCGCCGCCAGACGCTGCTGTTTTCGGCGACCATGCCCCAGGATATTCAGGACCTGGCCGACCGAATCCTGATCAATCCGATGCGCGTCGAGGTTACGCCCCAGGCGACGACCGTCGATAAGGTCGATCAATCGGTCTTCTTCGTCGATAAGCAGAACAAGCGGGCACTGCTGGAACATCTGCTCGGCGACAAAGCCATCCGGCGCGCGCTGGTTTTCACCCGCACCAAACACGGGGCAAACAAGCTGGTGCAGCAGTTGGATCGTGCGCACATCCAGGCCGAAGCTATCCACGGCAACAAGTCGCAGACCGCGCGCGAACGGGCGCTCGCGAACTTTAAATCCGGCAAGACCCGCGTGTTGGTGGCAACCGACATCGCCGCTCGTGGGATCGATGTGGAAGATGTGACGCACGTCATCAATTATGACCTGCCTAACGAGCCGGAAAGTTACGTGCATCGCATCGGGCGGACGGCCCGGGCGGGCGCATCCGGCACGGCCTATTCGTTTTGTGATGCCGAAGAACGCAAATATCTGCAAGACATCGAGAAGCTGATTCGGCTGCGCGTACCGCCGGTGGCAGAGCATCCCTATGCAGAGGTGTACAGCGGCCCGGCAGTCGCGCCCAGCAAACCGGCTCGGTCTCCACGTCCTGCCAACGCCAGGTATACCCCCGCGCCCCAGGCCAACAAATCGCCTCGGCGCAGAAACCGGTCACGACGGCCCGGCGACTCCTCGTCACGGAGCCAGTACAGCAATCAGGACTGAGTTGGTCTGAAATTCCGGCAACCCTGAGGTGGGGTGAAGATACGCAGGGTTATTGGGGAAGATGCACGTGTATCTGCGTTCCCGCCTCAGGTGCACTTTCGATCTCGATGTATCCCCCATGCAGTTCTGCCAGGCGGGAAACGACCGCCAGCCCGAACCCCAGGCCCTGCTGCTCGTAGAAAGCCCGCTGAAACTGCATATAAGCGCCAATGCGCCGGGTATCTTCTGTCGTCATTCCCCGGCCCAGGTCACCGACGGTCAGCACATAGGCCCCATTCTCGATCGTGGAATTGACCCAGATCGGCGTCCCCGAACTGGAAAACTTGCAGGCGTTATCGACTAGTTCCGTCACCATCTTGACGATGCTTTCCTGGGCCATGTTCAGCGTGGTCGGGGTCGTATCGACGAGCAGGTCCGCTGCGCGATTGTTGGCTGCTGCCTGCTGCTGGGCTGTATCGCGGATGACGAGATCGACGTCCACGGTGACGTGATCGCGCAGGGTTTTGACTTCGTTCGCATCCTGGGCGATGACTTCCATTTGGGCATACGCCAGATAATTCTCGATGAGGCGCTCCAACCGCTGCCCGGCTTTGATGATCGCGCCCGTGGCCTGCAAGATTTCTTCTCTGCTGGCGTGCTCGTGATGCATTTCGAGAATCTGGGCAAAACCGAGGATGAGGTGCAGGGGGGTGCGCATTTCATGCGGCAGCGCATAGATGATATTCCTGCGCAGCATATTCAGGGTGGTATCGTGTTTTTCGGCAAGGATCGCCTGGCGCTGCAAGCGCGTCTGCACGGCCTTGAGCAGTTCGCCCGGCTGAAATGGCTTGACCAGATAATCATCTGCGCCGAGGGCCATCACCTGGCGCATGGCAAAGTGTTCGGAAAGCGCCGTTACAAAGATGATCGGGATGGTGGCGGTTTTCGGGTTTTCACGCAGGTTCTTTAACAGTCCATACCCATCCAAATTGGGCATGACGATGTCAGAAATAATCAGATCAGGTTGATAATCTTCGGCGACTCTGGCTCCGGCCAGCCCGTCGGAAGCCCCCGTAACCGCGTATCCGGCATATTCCAGCACGGTCATAATGGTCTGGCGGAGCGCACGCTCATCGTCCACCACCAGGATCTTGGCAGTCGCCGGGCGTTCATGGACATTGATCGAAGTTGCTGCGGATTCTACTGCCATAAGCCTTGTATACCTGATCTACAAACAGTGGTGTCTAAGCTTATCTTATATTACATAGACATAAGAGTGGAAATCAATTCTTCTACATGAATTTTTAGTGAAAACGATCACATCAAATACGGCCTGCTGAAAAGCAGACCGTATCTTGTTCAGAATCGTGTCCAGATCGCAACGTGCTAGTCGTGATCGACTTCCTCGTCGTCGGCTGTCTCTGCGCTTACCGCTGCCTCAGCTTCCGGCTCAACAGGATTGGCTTCCGGCGCGACGGCGGCCAGGTTGAGATGATCCAGTGGGGTGCCGGTGGCGGCTTCGAGCAGTACCAGCAGGCGATCGGCCATCGACGCCGGGTCCGGGTGAATGCCGTCCTGAAGCAGAGCCGTCTCGAAGAGCTGCTCGATGACGACGTCGATCATCTGGTTGTCGGGGCTGCTGGCGATCATCCCGCTCAGGTTATGCAGCAGCGGGTGGCGCGGGTTGAGTTCGAGCGTTTTGACCGGCAGTTCGTGCTCTTTGTCCAGCAGCCGGTTGATGCGGAACATATTGCGATTGCTGCTGGTGTCATCGCTGACCAGACGCGCGGGACTGCCCACCAGGGTCTTGCTCTGGCGCACACCCTGCACATGATCGCCCAGGACCGTTTTGAAGCGCTCTACCAGGGTGCCGAACGCATCTTCGGTCACAGGCTCGTGCTGCGTTTCTTCTGCTTCTTCCTTCAGCGTGCCGATGTCGCTCAGGTCGATGTCGGCTTCATCGACGTTGCGCAGCTTATGCCCATCGTACTCCGTCAGACCCATAATCATGAACGAGTCCAGCGGGTCGGTGAAGTACAGGACTTCGATTCCGCGCTGGCGGAAGGGTTCCAGGTGCGGGCTGCGGCGGGCGCTTCCTCAAGCAGGGCGTGGTCGTCAGCGCCGA
>JAIOHO010000204.1 GCA_019912905.1 Anaerolineae bacterium | reverse complement strand
GTTGCAGCCGGTCTCGGTCGCTGCGCTTACGCAGGATATACCGGAGACCGTGGGGATTATCTCAGTGGATGTGATTAAAGGCTTCTGCACCATCGGGCCGCTGTCTTCGCCGCGCGTCAACGACATCGTAGCCCCGATCCGGCTGTTATTTGAACAGGCCTGGGCCGCCGGGGTGCGCGACATTGCTCTGCCCCAGGACACCCATGATGAAGATGCCGTCGAGTTCGCCCAGTATGGCCCGCACTGCATCCGCGGCACCGAGGAATCCGAAACGGTCGATGCCTTCCAATCGCTGCCGTTCTTCGATCAACTCGCCGTGTTCCACAAGAACTCGATTGCCAGCGGCCTGAATGCCGGGCTGGACCAATGGGTCCGCGCCCGCAGCCACATCAGGACCTGGATTATCGTCGGCGACTGCACCGATTTATGCACCTATCAACTGGCAATGTACGTCCGACTGCGCGCGAACGAAGAGCAAATTCGCGGTGTCCGTGTGATTCTGCCAGTCAACACGGTCGATACCTACGATATGCCGGTGGCGACCGCGAAAGAACTGGGCATCGTGCCGCATGATGCCGAATTCCTGCATCTGGTTTTTCTCTATCACATGATGCTCAATGGCATCGAAGTCGTCACCGAAGTGACGGCCTGACGATCGCAGCCTACCCTCGAACAAGGAACGTATTGTGACGGATTATCCCTGGAGTACCCTGCCCGCCGGGCCAACCCTGCGCCGCATTGTCGCCGAACGCCTGGGCTGGCACATTCGCAAAATCTGGGTCGGCTCTGGCGGTGTCGAATATGACCTGTTTGTCTATGATCATGACGATCGCATCGCCTTCCACTATGCGCTGACGAAGGATCATCTCGCCGACGAGCAAGCCGCAGTCGATCAGGCCTGGCACGAGGCGATGGAGGACGAAGACTGCCCGCGCTGGGATGAAGACCTGGCGGAGGCACTCGATCTGGCCTATGGCATGGACCGCAGTGTGGGACCTGAGGACAGCATGTTTCGGGCCTGGGTGCGCTCGGACGAATTCAGTGCCACAGCCGCTACCGAACCCCTGGCCGTAGTGCGGGCCTGGCTGCGGGCAACTGACGACGATCCTGCATTCTTTCACTGAGTATCCCAGAACGTATCCGGGAGTTCCAGCCGCCGAATCGGGTGTTCACCGGTGAGGCGGAGATGTCCATCACGGGTATCCATCAACTGGACGAAATCAGGATAATCCGAATCGCGATACTGCCACTCACCGATGCTGTACAACCGGATCTGGCCCCCCGCACGCCACACGGTCACCACGAATGGCAGCCGCTGGTAGAGGGCTTCGACCAGGACTTCACTCTGGCTCATGTCCGCTCGCCGTGCCAGCATGCTCAGTGCATTCCGCAGCCGCTTGGCATCGAACGGTCCCCGAAATGACCAGATCTGGCGAGGAGCGTGCGGCTCTCGCAGCAGATCGGCAATCGACTCCGGTTCATCAGCGCGCACTTCATCCAGCAGAATACAGGCCGGTTCCTGAGCCAGGGCGTTATGAATTTGCTTGCCAAAGGTGATTCCAGGCGCATCGGCGGAGGGCCACTGAGTCGTCAAGCGATGAATTGTTTCGGGCAGGCACAGCTCGCCCGTTCGCTCCACCGCCACACACCGGGCTGGGTCGGGCAGCCAATGCGCCAGCACACTGAGCAGAGTCGTCTTGCCGGATTCCGTGTCACCAACGATGACAAATCCGCCGGTGGATAAGGCCATTGCTTGTAAGAGTCGAGCGGCGAGTGGAGTCAAAAAATTGCTACGGACCAGATCCTCAAGCAAAGGCAGGGTTTGCGGGTGGACGCGAATGTCCGCACTGTAACTGTACGACATTAAGGGCGTTGCGACCGTAATGCTGACTGGGCGGTGATTGATCCTCAGTCCGGTCTCAATAAAGGGTTCCTCCTCATACAGGTCTGCACCGGCATCCACCAGCAGCCGCCGCAGAATCCGTTTCAGATGGAGGTCGTCATCGAACAACGGCCCAATGGTCTCCAGATCACCATGTCCATAGCGCACGGAAGCCCGATCCGCACCTTGCAGCGAAATGGTCGTCACCCGCTCATCCAGAAAAAGCGCATCCAGCGGCCCATAGCCAAATAAGCTGCTGTAGGCCGCGTTCATGAGCGCCGCCTTATCCTCAGCACCAATCTGAATCGATTCCACTGACAGGATATAATCGACCGTCGGCAGCAGCAGCTTGAGGCGGCGCGTCGTGGTGTCCGCCTCCATCAGCAAAGGTGAGCCTGCATACTCCTCCATAAATTCCCGTTCGATCCGTTCCACCAGCGCGCGAAATGAGACCTGCCGCTGTCCCAGTTGAGCAGGAATGAGCTGCGGCTCCCGTCCCCTGTCCGCGTCTCGCCGAAGTTCTTCCCAGGCATTCTGAAGGTCATCTTCGTGGCTCATAGCATCTCCTCCACCTGGATGGCAGGCGTTTCTGCATGCACCAGGCCGTAAACAACCAGTCCACGACGCTCTCCAGTCTGCGCATTATCCGGCCTGAAATCTGGGACGGTGATCATCCACCGCATCGTTCACCTCCACGATCTTATGCTTGGAGACCCGGTCTCATGTGGTATACTCCGCAATGCATTCTTACGGGCCAGCTCAGGAACACATTCATGGACATTATCATAACCGGATCGATCGCCTATGACTATTTAATGCGCTTTCCCGGGCGCTTCACCGATCATCTCATTGGCGATCAACTCCATCAAATCAGCCTCAGCTTTCTGGTCGACGACATGACCAAACACTGGGGCGGCGTCGCGGCCAATATCGCCTTTAATGCCGCGCTGCTCGGGCTGAAAACCCATCTGTTGGGCACGGTCGGGCGCGACTTCCCCGACTACCGCCAGTGGCTGGAATCCGTCGGTGTCGATACCAGCACCGTCCGCCAGATTGATGAGGTTTTTACAGCCTCCTTCTTCGTCAACACCGATCTCGATAACAACCAGATTGCCTCGTTTTACACCGGTGCCATGGCTTATGCCAGGAATTTCGCGATTGCCGATGTCTATGAACGCGAGCCGGACATGGTCATCATTTCACCCAACGACCCGGCGGCTATGGTCCAGTTGGCGCAGGAGTGCCGCACACGGGGCATTCGATTTATTGCCGACCCCAGCCAGCAGATTCCGCGCTTCGATGGCGCACAGCTGCGTGCGACGACCGAAGGTGCCTATGCCCTCATCGTCAACGCCTACGAGACGGAAGTCATGTGCAAAAAAACCGGACAGTCCGTAGAGGATCTGCGCCGGCAGTTTGAAGTGCTGGTCATCACTCAGGGCGCGCGCGGTGCCCACATTTACCATCATGGCGAATTGACAGAAGTGCCCGCCTTTCCTGTCGATGAAATTCGAGATCCAACCGGTGCGGGCGATGCCTTTCGTGCCGGATTTTTGCGTGGAATCGCTTCGGGATGGCCGCTGCATTTGTGCGGGCTGGTCGGATCGCTGTGCGCGTCCTACGTTCTGGAGCATGTCGGGACGCAGTATCACAGTTTCACCCTGCCGGAATTCATTACCCGCTTCCGTGAATATGCCGACGACGAAGGCCTTTTGGATTCGCTGCTGGTGCCTCTATCCACCGGCATCTGAGGTAAACAATACTGGCGACAAGTCACCAATCGTATGCTACAATCGCCCCATTCCCGGGATTACCGAATAACCAGGAGAAAAGAATGACCGTCGAACACGATGTAAAGAGTCTCGATCTAGCGCCGGGTGGTCGTTACCGGATCGAGTGGGCGGAACAGGAGATGCCGGTTCTGCGTTCGATTCGTGAGCGCTTCGAGCGCGAAAAACCGCTGGAAGGCGTTCGGGTTTCGGCTTGCCTGCATGTCACTACTGAAACCGCCAATCTGATGCACACCCTCCAGGCAGGCGGGGCAGACATCGTGCTGTGCGCGTCGAATCCCCTTTCGACTCAGGATGATGTGGCCGCCTCCCTCGTTT
>JAIOHO010000203.1 GCA_019912905.1 Anaerolineae bacterium | reverse complement strand
CCTTATTACTATGAAGCGCTGGCCCTGTTGGGTGCAGGAGAGGCGGACACTGCTCTGGACCGGCTGTCGGAAGCCGAGCGGCGTCTGGGTGAAGCGCGCGACCCGGAATTTAAACCGCTGATCGACACCGGTTTTGCCCAGGCCCACCTCCAGATCGCGCGTGAAGCCTTCGCCTCGCGCAACACCAGCCTGGCACTGGATGAACTCGACGCGACCGAACTGCGCGCCAAACAAGCCATCGACGCGGACCCGCGCCTGGTGGTCGCTTATGTCACGCTGGCCCGCCGTTACGAACTCGAAGATCAGTACCGGGATGCCCTGAAAGTCGTCAATGACGCCCTGGATATTCCCGAACTCAAAGCCGATACCAATCTGCTGGTCGAACGCGGCGAAATCTATTATCAGCAGGATGAACTGGATCTGGCTGCGCAGGACGCCTACACCGTGTTGTATATTGATCCGACCATCGAGCAGGCTTATCTGCTCCAGATCAAAGTCGCATTGGATCAGGACAATCCCGGTTTAGCCGTAATCTATGCCCAGAATTACCTGTTCTTTTATCCTGGCAGCGCCGAAGGTTACCGGCTGTTGGGCGACGCCCGCCGTGCGGAGGGCAACGTTGATCTGGCCCTGGCAGCCTATGACCAGGCATTGGCCCCCACCACGCCGACCGCCGCAACCGTTCCGGCACTGATTGCGCGCGCCAACATCTCGATGCTGCAGCGCCGCTATGATCTGGCCCGCCAGGACTACAGCCGGGCGTTCGATCTGGGTGGCGATCCCGAAATTCAGGCCAAACGTATGGAAGCAGCCTATCGCGCCGGGAACCTGAGTGTGGCACAGGCAGACGCAGCCGACCTGATGGGTGCCGGGGTTGTACCGGATTCCCAATTGGATCTGATGCGCGCACGCATTCTGGTCGATGAATCCGACGCCAACGACACCGATGCGCTGACGGAAGCGCTGGATCTGCTGCAAACCGCCAGCAATGCAGTACAAGCCGACCTGCGGCCAGTTGCCGGGGAATATCGCGCGCGCGCCCAATACCTGATGGGTGAATATGACGCGGCGCTGCGCAGCATCAACGACGCGCTGGCAAACACCGAAACCGGCAGCCGCCATTTCCTGCGCGGCCAGATTCTCGAAGCACTCGAAGAACCGCAGCAGGCCGTCCGTGAGTACGAATGGGTGTTGATGTGGAGCGAAGTCTATCCGTATCCGTTCCTGCCCGACGCCCGGCGGAGGCTGCGCCTGCTGCAAGAAGCATGAGGCCCGCCCGCCAGAAATGCGCCGCCGTCCGCAGTAAGACAAAGGGGAGGTCATGACCCGCTATGTTGCAATCCTCTTCCGGGGGACTTTTCAGGAATTTGATGTGGCCCAGGAATTCACCGATGCGGGGGAGGCCCGGGCCTTTGCCCTGACACGCCATGATGATTGTGTGGTGCTGTCAGAAGGCAACCTGGATGATTGGCTGGCAGGCCGCATCACCTATCCGGTGGCAATTTACTGCTATGGGATCGAATACGGTCCGCTGCGCATCAGTGGTGAACCCGGCTGATTCAGCCTAACGATCGACCCAGGCCAGCACATAGCGCCCGCGCGTGTCCGCCGACGTTGCGGTCATCATGATCGTTACGCCGTCCACCACCAGCAGGTCGGCATGGCCGATGCCGAAATTGAACGTGACCGGCATCAACACCGGGTTATCCGGGTATTTCTCCCAGGGGCCGTCGATGGCAGGACCAACCGAGCGGGCAAATCCCAGGCCGAACTGAGTATCCATACCGCGTTCCAGCACGTCCGGCCCGCGCACACCTTCATAGGCCATATAATAATGATCGCCCACTTTGAGCACATCCGCCGAACTCACGTAGCGAAAATCGAAATATGGGTTGATCGCCGGTCCTTCGGTCACGTCCGGCGGGCCATATTCCGCTGCGCCGGAAAACAACGGATCATGATTGCACAGCCGAAGCTGGCTCAGATCCCCATGACGGTCTCCCCGATAGCAGCGCATGTGACCCGGTGCCGATCCTGCGGCCACAAAGACGTAGAGGGTATCTCCCTCGACGTACAGACCCGGCGGCGCGCCGACCAGACAATCATGAACCTCGCCGCGAATATTGGGATGCGGGCCAATATGTTCGACCGCGCTGCATGGCGCATACGAACTCGGCCAGGTGCCGCCGGGCGTGCGCAGGAAGGTCCAATCGGACCAGTTCAGGCCGTCGTTCGACCGGCGCAGGATGGTTTGCGCGTGCCATTCGTAGGCCAGGTAAGCCTCGTCGTCCGCAAATACGACGCGCGGGTACTGCTGGGCGGTGATGTGGTCGCGCTGATCGTCGCATGGGCAGGCGCTGCACGCCATCAGGCAGACCGGCGTATTCAGGCTGAAGGACTGCCCGCCGTCCTCGCTCTGCCACAGTGTCATGCAGCCCGGGAATTCGACCGGCAGGCCGCACTGGTCGATCACCCCGGCGGACGATCCGCTGGCATGCAGATACGACCAGTATTCACCATCCCCACGATAGACACTGTCACTCTCGCCCACCGGCAAGCCGACATCCGCCACATCCAGCACCCAGGCCGCCCGGCCTTCCCAGAAGTCTTCCAGAGTCGGATTCGTGGGTGCCGCCAATTGAGGGATAATGAGCAGCGCGCCGAGGAACCCCAGCAGCCTTTGACTGTCCATTCTACCCGCACCTTTGCCAACTTGAGCATATCTACGAGATAGTATATAGTACACATTAACGGACTTGCCTGTATTAAGATCGTCAGCATTCTCGGTATGCTATAATGACACTATCCGCTTACGTTTTCCTCTGCTGCGCGCAACAATAAGTTAAAGGGACGCTATGGCTGATATTAGCCTGAGGGAATATCTGGAAAAAGTCGATACCCTGCTGAGGACCGGCAAGTCAGATGAGGTGGTGCTGCACGCCCGCCAGATTCTGAACTATTATCCGAAGAATGCAGCCGCCAGCCGCTATCTCGGCCAGGCGCTGGTTCGCGGTACGGATTTCCGGGAAGCGGAACCTGTCCTGCGGCGCGTGCTGGCGGTCTACCCGGATGACGAAGTCGCCAACACCGCTCTGAGCGATCTCAACGAGCGTCAGGGCAACCATGACGAAGCGATCTGGCACCTGGAGCGGGCGCTGGAAGCTGCGCCGAATGATCCTACCCTGGTGGAAAAACTTGGCAGCCTGTACCAGCGGCATCGCGGCATCGAAAATCCCCGCTTCCAGTTGACGACGAGTGCGGTGGCGCGCCAGTATATCCGCAATGCCCTTTACACCGAAGCCATTGAAACCCTGCAAACCACGCTTGAAAAATCGCCCCGCCGCGTTGATTTGCGCCTGCTGCTGGCTCAAACCCTGTGGAATGCCGGGATGCAGGTGGAGGCAGGCGAAACCGCGCTGGATGTCATCGACACCCTGCCCTACTGCCTCGAAGCCAACCGCATTCTGACGCTGCTCTGGTTAGGCGAGGGCCGACCGTCGGATGCCCAGCGCTATCTCAACCAGATACAGGAAGTCGAACCTTACCTGGCGCTCCAGCTTGCCCAGAACAGCCCGGCAGCGGACAGCGCCTTTATGCTCCCCGAACTGGACTACCGGCGTATCGCCGAAACTCAGATTGCGGCTGAACAACCCGATTGGCTCAGTGAAATCGATCACGAAGAACTGCCGCAGGATGTGTGGCAGGCGGACTCGGTCAGCACCGACGAAGGCGATACCCAGCTTGACGACGAAATGCCCGCCGACTTTCTGACTGAATTCGAAGAAGGCGATACGCTGCCCCAGGGCACATCGACCGGTTCGGGATTCACCGGGCTGCTGGCGGCGCTGGGCCGGTCCGAGGATGACAGCGACGACGAAGAAATTGCCCCCAGTGAAGAACTACCCGACTGGCTGACGGAGGCTGCCCCGGTTCAGCCCATCGAGGAAAACAGTGCCGAGTTGGTCGAATCCGATCCGCTCGATTGGCTGGCTGCCGACGACAGCGAAGCCTTGTTT